>JAURVW010001067.1 GCA_030655275.1 Solirubrobacteraceae bacterium | reverse complement strand
GAAGCCGACGTCGCCGCAGAGGAGGCGGTCCATCGGGCGCGCGGCTTCCATGTCCTCCTTGACGTACTCGATCGCCTCGAGCTGGTCGGCGGTCTCGCGGTGCGGGAAGCGCTCCTCGAAGGCCACCTGCCACTCGCCGTCGGCCGGGTAGGGATGACCGGTGCGCCGCTTGCGCTCGGCGTAGAGGTTGAGGAGCTCGCCGGCCAGGAGCTGGGCGGCCTTGCGCGCACGGGCGCGCATGGTCTCCCACGACTTGCCGCCGAGCTTGGAGAGCGGCGGGTGGGCTGCATCGGCCCCGACGTACCGCGAGATCTTCGCGAGCTGCTCCGTCGGGAGGAAGACGCGGTCGGAGCCCTGGAACTCGAGTTCGAGGTAGTCGCGCGTGGTGCCGGCGACCGTCTTCGTGTCGAAGCCGGCGAAGCGGGCGACGCCGTGGTCCTCGTGCACGACGATGTCGCCGAGGCGCAGATCGGCGAACGACCGCAGCACGCCGCGTCCGCGACGGGAGTTCTCGGCCTTCGTGCGGCGACGGCGCAGCAGGCGCCGGATCGGGATGACCGCGAGCTTGATCGATGCCGAGACGAACCCGTCGGTGAGCGGCGAGACCGCGAAATCGACGACGCCCGCCTCCATCGGATCACTGGAGCCGAACGCCAGGGCCTGGCCTCCGCCCCCTTCGCCGATCCAGCGGTGCTTCACGCGCGCGAGGTTGAACGCCGCGCGCTCGCCCTCGCCCTTCTGCGGCCAGGTGACGACGACGCGGTACCCGGAGCGCAGGAGCTGCTCGAGCTGGCCCTCGGCCTCCCGAAGCGTCGACGCCATCGCGTCGGGCGACTGGCCGCGCAGCTCGACGGCGTTGCCGTGGTCGCCGGTGAGCTCGAGCGAGAGCACGGTGCGCTCGGCCAGCTCGGACAGGAGCTTCTCCGGCTCCGTGTACAGACGGACGGCGTCGTCGACGTGGATCGTCGAGGAGACCTCGAGCGCATGCTCGGCGACGGCGTTGCGCAACTCGACCTGGGAGAGCACGACGACGCCGGCCTCCCCGATCAGGTCCAGTGGCGAGACGAACCGGTCGAGCGGGAGCAGCTCGGCGATGTCGGGGCGCTCGTTGTCGTCGCCCAGGAGCTCGGGGGCGACGCGCAGCTCGGCCTTCAGCTCGGCCGACGGCGCGACCTCGACCTCGGTGAGCTCGGCGATCGAGCGCTGCGTGAACGTGGAGAACGCACGGATCGACTCGATCTCGATGTCGAAGAGATCGAGCCGGACGGCGTTGTCGGAGGTGGCCGGGAAGAGATCGAGGAGACCGCCGCGGATCGCGAACTGGCCGCGGTCCTCGACCTGCTCGACGCGCTCGTAACCGCGGTCCACGAGATCGACGCTGAGTTCGTCGAGATCGATCAGGTCGCCCTTGCGCAGGGTGAGGCTGCTCGGGCGCAGATCCGGGTCGGGGATGAGCTCCGTGAGGGCGGCCGCGCTCGCGACGATCACCGGCGGCGGCTCGGTCCACGTGGCGACCTCGGCGGCCGCGGCCTCCACGAGTGCGTCGATGGCGGCGATGCGCAGGCCGATCAGGTGCGGCGGCGGCGCGAGGTGGGACTTGTAGGCGACGCCGCGGCTCGGGTACCAGCGGGCGCGCTGCGGCGCGAGCCACGCGCCGAGCTCGTGGGCCAGCTCGCGGGCCTCGTCCTCACTGGAGGCGACGACGAGCAGCGGCTCGTTGCGATCGGCGGCGAGCGCCGCGATCGCGTAGGGCCGCATCCCCTGGCTGACGACCGCGACGCCACCCTCGAGGATCGTCCGCGCGTCCGGGTCCTTGGCGATGTGGTCGAGCAGCGGGCGAAGCGACATCCGGTGGATGAGTCTAGGTGGAAGCGCCTACGGGCGACGGGACGCGCCGACGCGACGCCCGGGCGCCGCGAGGCAACCCTCAGCCCTGCGCTTCGAGCCGCACCTGCAGCAGCTCCGCGACCAGGCGACTCGCGACGCTCGCGGCTTCGAAGGCGTCGTCGCCGCGGGCCCGGGCCGCGACGTAGGCGACGGTGAACATGTCGCCGGCGCCGGTGGCCTGCACGCCGCGCACCCGCCAGGCCGGCGGCACGTGGTGGGCCACGCCGCCCAGATACAGGTCGCAGCCGCGGGACCCGTTCGTGATGAGGATCTCCGGGATGCCGAGGCCCCTCGCGTCGCGCTCCACGAAGGGTCGACCACCGGTGAGGACCGTCGCCTCGTCGTCGGCGAGCTTGAGCACGGACAGGTGCGCGAGGACCGCCGGATCGAACGCGGCGTCGACCTGCATCGGGCCGACGGCCGCGAGCCGCACGA
This sequence comes from Solirubrobacteraceae bacterium, assembly GCA_030655275.1. Lineage (GTDB taxonomy): Bacteria > Actinomycetota > Thermoleophilia > Solirubrobacterales > Solirubrobacteraceae > JAGIBJ01. The sequence goes on along the minus strand of JAURVW010001067.1, from coordinate 2,801 downwards.
GCCCCTGCCCGTCCAGGGCGACGCGGTGGCCGCCGTCGGCAAGCGTTGCGAGGGAGTCGGCCGGAAAGTCGGAGCGCAGCAGCGGCGACACGTGCACCCAGGGCGTGCGGACGGCGGCACGGGCGATGTCGACGGGGGTCCAGACCGGACCGATCGCGTCGACGGTCATCACACGGTCGTCGCCGTCGTAGGCGAGGCCGAACGCGCTCGTGACGCGGGCCGGGAGGAGATCGACCACGACGCCGTCGACGCCGCCGAGGACCGCGTCGAAGAGCGGGAGGTCGGCCGGCGCGGCGCGCGTGACGACGCGTCCCGCCCCGAACAGCTCGAGTGCGGCGCTCGCGAACGAGGCGCAGCCACCGGGACTCGGCGGGGCCCCGTCGATCCGGTCCACCGCGAGGTTCGCGAGGACGGTGACGGCCGGCGCCCCGGGCACCTCAGCGCCTGCGCTGCCCGCCGGGCTCGAGGGCCACGCGACCCTCGACGACCGACTCGACGAGATCGGCGGCGCTCGCGATCAGCTTCGCCACCTCGACGGGTGGCTCGCTGAACTTGCCGAGCACCCAGGCCGAGACGATCTCAGGATCGGTCGAGTCCGGGCGCGACACGCCGATCCGAAGGCGACCGAAGTCGGCGGAGCCGAGCTCGGCCTTCATCGACTTGAGGCCGTTGTGGCCGGCGAGCCCGCCCCCGAGCCGGGGGCGCAGGTCGCCGAAGGTGAGGTCGATCTCGTCGTGGAGCGCGATCACGTGATCGAGCTCGGTCTTGTAGGCGCCGCGCGCGGGCGCGACGGACTCACCGACGAGGTTCATGAACGTCTGCGGCCACAGCAGCGCCACGCGGGCGCCGCCGGGGCCGGTGCGACCGTCGGTCACGCGCCCTTTGAACCGGTCCTTCGGGCTCGACAGACCCCAGCGTCGCTGGAGCTCGTCGAGGACCATGAAGCCGATGTTGTGGCGGGTCCGCGCGTAGCGGACACCAGGGTTGCCGAGACCGACGATCAGCCAGTCGGCCGGCGGCGTACCGCCGAGCCGCACGGCGACCTAGGACTCGTCGGAGCCGGCGTCGTCGCCGGACTCCTCGCCTTCGGCGGCGTTGGCCGTCGAGACGGAACCGCGCGAGGCGACGATCGTGACGACCGCGATCTCGGCCGCATGGTCGGAGACGATCGAGACGCCCTCCGGCGGGGAGATGCGGTTGAGCAGGAACGTGTCGCCGAGGCCCATCCAGGCGACGTCGATCGTGATGACGTCCGGGATGGAGGTCGGGAGCGCGGAGATCGTGACCTCACGGAGCTGGTGGTCGAGCACGCCGCGGTCGATGACGCCCTGCGACTCCTCGACGCCGGTGAGCTCGATCGGCACGACGGCCTCGATCGGCTGGTCGAGGTCGACGCGGAGGAAGTCGACGTGCGTGACGTTGCCACGGACCGGGTGACGGTCGGCCTGCTTGATGAGGACCGGGACGGTCTCACCCTCGAGCTCGACGTTGAAGAGCGCGGAGTTGTCGATCAGGACGAGGCGCAGATCGGACGGCTGCACCTGCACCGAGAGCGGGTCCTTGTCGAGGCCATAGAGGACGCCCGGGATCGTTCCCGCGCGGCGCAGTCGGCGCGCGTCGCGGGAGTTACCGGCCTCCCTGGACTGAAGGGCGAGCGTGAGCGTTTCGTTGGCCATACCGGCGGTGGATGGTAGCGACTTCGTCACCCCGGCGGCCTGCTCGTGGTGGCGGACACTCCGGCGCCCGTCGTCCGGGGCGGTGCGGCGATGCCCGGACGTGGCCCACGAAGTCGCGCGAGGCCCCACCGCCGGGCCGCCTGGCCCGGTAGCCTGAGCAGCGTGTTTCTCGTGCGCCTCCCCATCTCGATCGGACTGGGCATGCTGGCCCGCAAGGGCGCCGAGCGGCTGAGTGCCGCGGCCCTCGGCCGCGTCGACGGCGTTCCGGGCCACGACCGTCCCGAGCCGAAGGACATGAACGTCCAGCTGCGGTACGTGATCCTCGGCGCGGCCCTGGAGGGCGTCGTCTTCGCCGTCACGAAGGCGCTGGCCGACCGTGGCACCGAGAAGGCCTCCCTCGTGCTGCTCGGCAAGAGCGCGCACGGGAGCGAGAAGAACGAGCAGCGCGAGAAGACGAAGGCCTAGCGCGTGACCCCGGGGGCCACCGAGCGCGTCCAGGCGCAGCTGGGTCTGGCCGACGACGAGCTCTGCGACGTCCTCGGCCTCTCCCCCGTGCAGCTCCTCTCGGGTGAGGGCGACCTGCTCCCGCAGACGACCGTCCTCGACGAGCTCCTGCGCGCGAGCGCAGAGCAGGTCAACGGCGAGGCGCTGCGGCGCTGGCTGCGCGCCTCCGGTCCCAAGGGCACGCCCTACGACCACCTCGTCGCGCACGACTACGGCGCGTTCGAGGATGCCCTCGAGACGCTTCTCGCCCGCGGATTCGTGATCCGCAAGCGCGACGCCTGAACGACGCCGGGCCAGCCGGGCCGGCCGCGCGAGACCTACTCGTGCAGGAGGCCCTGGAAGACGAGTTCGCCGAGGCGGGCGCCGCCGCCGGGCATGAGCTTTTCGGCCTCGGGCGCGGCGCGGAAGAGGAACCGTAGGTCGTTGCCGACGGCGTCGCCGCGGATGTCGCCCGAATCCTTGGCGCTGTCGATCAGGTGCTGCAGCGCCTCGCGGCAGCGGGCCCGCGCGGCGTCGCAGTCGTCGCGGCCACTGCCGAACTGCCAGCACATGTTGGTGACGCGGTCGTGCACGCACTCCTGGACGGTCGCCTCGATCACGCCGTGCAGGGCGGCGAGATGC
>JAURVW010000928.1 GCA_030655275.1 Solirubrobacteraceae bacterium | reverse complement strand
GGCGCTCGACGCTCGCGCTCGGGATCGGCTGCGCCATCGCCCACGAACTGCTCTTCGGCAGCGTCGTCCCCGATGGCCCGTCGATCAGCGGACTCCCCGCCTGGGCGACGATGCCCGTCTTCGGTATCGCGTTCGCGGGGATCGCCGTGCTGCTCACCATCCCGTGGGCCGCGAACCAGCGCCACCGCAAACTGCTGCGCCGCCAGCGCGCCCTCATCGACGACCAGCTCGCCGTCTCCGAGATCGTGATCGCCGTCGACCGCGCCGGCCTCGTCACGCTCGTCAGCGACCACGGCCTCATGGTGCTCGGACGTTCCCGCGAGGCGGTGATCGGCGCCGACTTCTTCGATCTCGTCGTGCCCGCCGACCGGCTCGAGGCCGCCCGCGAAGGACACCGCCGCCTGATCGAGGCCGGCGACCAGCTCGCCGCCCCCGCCTTCTACGAATTCGAGCACGCGATCGTCGCCGGCGACGGCCGGCGCCGCATCTTCCTCTGGCGCGTCACGGTGAGCATGGACGGCGACGAGCCCGTCGGTACGGTCGCCTCGGGCTTCGACATCACCGAGGTGCGCCGCGCCCAGCGCCAGCTGCTCCGCGAGCAGAAGGACCTCGTCCAGCTACAGCAGCTCGCCCGCGCCGTCGCCCGCGAGTCCGACGCCCGTGAAGCGGTCGTCGCCGGCATCCAGGCCCTCGTCGACGGCAGCCTCGCCGTGCTCATGGAGCCGACGCCCGACGGCTCCGCGCTCGTCATCACCCAGTCGACCCGCCTCGACATGATCGGCAAGCAGGCCCCGCTCGATGGCAGCCCGTCCGGCGCCGTCGCCGCCTACCGCAGTGGCGAGCCGCTCTTCATCACCGACGCCTCCACGCACCCGCTCGTGAACCAGGGCCTACGCCAGGCCGCCGAGGTGCAGACGATCCTCTACCAGCCGGTGCTCGACGCCGACGGAGAGGTCATCGCCGTGATCTCGCTCGGCTGGTCGAACCTGCTCACCGAGCTCGGCGAGCGCCGGACCCGCCTCGTCGAGCTGGCCGCCGAGGAGGCGACGTCGGCCCTGCAGCGCCTGGCCGCGATGCGCCGCTGGGAGGAGGCCGCGATGACGGACGCCCTCACCGGCGTGCCCAACCGCCGTTCCTTCGACCACCTCTTCGAGGCCGCGCTCAAGACCGCCCTCGTCGACGAGCAGCCGGTCGCCGTCGCGCTGATGGACCTCAACAGCTTCAAGATCCTCAACGACACGGAGGGTCACGCCGCGGGCGACCGCGTCCTGAAGGAGAGCGCCAGCCTCTGGCTGCGTGAGCTGCGCCCGACCGACGTCCTCGCGCGCCTGGGCGGCGACGAGTTCGCGGTGATCCTCCCCAAGTGCGGCCTCGACAACATGGACTCGGTCGCGGGCCGACTCCGTCAGGCCCTGCGCCACGAGGCGGGCTGCGGCGTCGGCATCGCCGTGTGGGACCGCAACGAGACCGCCTCCGAGCTGCTGCACCGCGCCGACGAGGAGCTCTACACCGACAAGGCCAGTCGCGCCCGTGATCGCATCGCCGACGTGGATCGACTCGAGGCCGTCGAGGCGACCCGCCTGCTCGACCAGCCCACCGACCCCGAGCTCGACGCGCTCACGGAGATGGTGACGGCACTCGTCGGCGTGCCGCGCGCGACCGTCACGCTCGTCACCGGCGACCGCCAGTTCTTCGCCAGCCAGTGCGGCGTCGCGGGCCGCAGCGACGATCCCACCGCCGCGGAGACGCCACTTTCCCATTCGTTCTGCAAGCACCCCGCGACGACCGGCCGTGAGCTGATCGTCGAGGACGCGCGCGTGCACCCGATCCTCAAGGACAACCTCGCGACGACGGAGGTCGGCCTCGTCGCCTACGCGGGGATCCCGCTCGTCGCCGGCGGCGAGACGTTCGGCGTGCTCTGCGCGATCGACGACAAGCCCCGCCTGTGGACCCTCGACGAGCTCGGCGCCCTGCGCAGCATCGCCCGTCGCGCGACCGACCTCATCGCGGCCAAGGCCTCGACGTAGGGACAGCCGGTCGCTCGGCGTCGCGCCGCGGGCCGCCAGCGTCGCGCCGCGACTCCCTCACCCGCGAGGTCGTCGCGCCGCCGGCCTCACTCGCCGCTGCGCAGCGCCGGCAGCACCTGTTCGCCGTAGGTCCTGATCGTGCCGTCGGGGTCGGCCTGCCCGATGAGCTGGAGCGCGACGACGTCGACGCCGAGGTCCTCGATCTCCCGGATCCGCGAGACGTGCTCGTCGACGCTGTCGCTCACGATGAAGCCCTCGGTCGCGAACTCCTCATCGGTCACCTGCTCGTCGGCGCGACGCTGCATGTCCTCCTGGCCGGAGATGTCGTCGGTGTAGAGCTCCGGGAGCTGGGTCGGCTTCCACCGCGCCGCACCCTTGATCGCGGCGTCGCGGTCGCTCGCCCAGGCCATGCCGCTCTGCGCGACGATCGGACCGACCGGCCGGCCGAACTCCTCGCAGGCGGAGCGGTAGGCGTCGATCACCTCGGGGGCCGACTCGGGATCGCCGAGGGTCCACACGCCGTCGCCGAACTGGCCGGCGATGCGCGCCGCCTTCGGGCCGAACGCCGAGACGATCATCCGCGGTCGCCCCGCCGCGCGGGTCCAGAGCTTTGCGTCCTTGAGCCGGAACCAGTCGGTGTCCATCGAGACCGTCTCGCCATCCCAGAGGCGCGTGATCGCCTCGAGGCCCGCAGCGAAGCGGGCCTGTTGCTCGGGGACCGACGGCCAGTCGAGGCCGAGCGGCGACTCGTTCACCGACTCGCCCGAGCCGACGCCGAGCGTGATGCGCCCCGGGTAGAGCGACTCCAGCGACATGAACGCCTGGGCGACGACGCCCGGGTGGTAGTGGTGCACCACCGGCGTGACGCCCGTCGCGAGCGGCTTCGTGGTCACCTGCCCGATCGCGCCGAGCGTGACCCACGCCTGTGAGCCCTCACCTTCCGGGAACCACGGCGCGAAATGGTCGGAGAGCCCGAGGGCGTCGAATCCGGCGGCCTCGGCGGCCTTGGCCTGCTCGACGAGCACGGGAGGCGTGAACTCCTCCGTCGAACCGCCGAACCAATACTGCGTGTGAGCCATGGGGCCGCACCTCCTGAAGGCATCGCGTGCGCCCGGCCGACGCTAGACGCGGGGCGCGCAAGCATCCGTTCGGGGGGATGGCCACGAGCGGGCACGGAGAGCGACCAGGAACCCCCTAACGTCGAGAAAAATGGCTCTCCACGCGACGCTCTACACCGACTCGGCCTGCCCGTGGGGCTACTCCGCGAACCCGGATCTCACGGTGCTGCACTGGCGCTACGGCGCGGGCATCGACTGGTCGATCCGCACGATCGGCCTCGCCGAGGCACCCTCGCGCTACGAGGACATCGGCTACACGCCCACGCGCATGGTGCAGGGCTACGCGAGCTTCCGACGGCGCTTCGGGATGCCGTTCCAGGCGAATCCGCGCCCGCGCGTGCTCGCCACGCGCGAGGTCTGCCGGGCCGTGGTCGCGACGCGGCTCGTGTCGCCGCAGCACGAGTGGGCTGCGGTCCGCGCGCTGCAGTTCGCCTGGTTCAACTCGGTGGTGCTGCTCGACGAGCCCGAGGCGATCGGCGAGGCGCTCCGACTGATCGACGGGCTCGACGTCGATGCGGTCCTCGCGCAGCTCGAGCGTCCCGAGACCGAGTCGGTGTACCAGGAGGACCGCGCCGCGGCCCGCACCGCCGAGGGCGGCGCCACGCACTTCCAGGGCAAGTCGGCCAACCACGACGGCGCCGAGCGCTTCACGGCGCCGAGCGTGGTCTTCACTGCCGAGGACGGCCGGTCGCTCGAGGCGGGCGGCTTTCAGTCGCTCGCGGTCTACGACGCGGTGATCGCGAACCTCGACCGGTCGCTCGACCGCCGCGGGCCCGCCGAGTCGGCCCTCGAGGTGTTGAAGGCGTTCGAACATGGCGTCACGACGCAGGAGGTCGCCGCCGTCCTCGCGCCGTCGCTCACCGAGCCCGACCGCGACGCCGCCGAGGCCGAACTGCTCGCGCTCATCGCCACGGGCGAGGCCCGCCGCACGCCACTCGGCGACGACGCCCTCTGGCGCCTGGCCTGAGCGAGACGCACCTGGGCCCGAGGCGGCGAACGTCGAGATTCACCCCTCCCCGGGGGTGATGTTCGACGTTCGACCGGTCGGGTCGGTGGCCAGACGCACCTCCCGGGCCGCCGGCTCCGTCGCCGCGGCAGGTCCGCCCCCGGACTGCTGCCGCGGAGCCGAGGCCGGCGGGCCCGGGCGGTCGCGTCCCACGGACCGTAGAAGTTCAACTGCGCTTGAAGTCAAGCCGGGAGTCTGATTCGCTGCATCGATGGCAGGAGCGACGCTCAGCATCGGGGAGGTGGCAGCCCGCGCCGGCGTCGCGACCTCGGCCCTGCGCTTCTACGAGGACCGCGGACTGATCGCGTCCGAGCGCCACGGCTCGGGTCATCGACGCTACACGCGCGCCGTGATCCGCCGGGTCGCCTTCATCACCTTCGCCCAGCGCGTCGGGCTCTCCCTCGAGGAGATCAAGCGCGAGCTCGAGCGTCTCCCGACCGACCGCATCCCCACCCGCGACGACTGGGCTGCGCTCTCGGGCGCCTGGCAGTCCCGGATCGACGATCGCATCGCCGAACTCGAGCGGCTCAAGGAGGGCCTGACCGGCTGCATCGGCTGCGGCTGTCTCTCGCTCGAGCGCTGCACGATGCTCAACCCGGACGACCGCGCCGGCCGCACCGGACCCGGTCCGCGGTTCTGGATGGGAAGCTCCTCCCAGTGACCGCACCCACCCGCACGATCGACCTCAATGCCGACCTCGGCGAGAACGCCGGCGACGACGAGGCGCTGCTCGCGATCGTCACGAGCGCGAACGTCGCCTGCGGTGCCCACGCGGGCGACCACGCGACGATGGTGCGCACCTGCGCGCTCGCCGCGGAGCGCGGCGTGGTGATCGGCGCCCACCCGGGATACGACGACCGCGAGCACTTCGGCCGGCGCGCCCTCGACCTGCCGGCCATCGACCTCGCCACGTCGCTGTCGTCGCAGTACGCGGCGCTGATGGCGGCAGCCGCCGAGGCCGGCGCGACGGTGCGGTACGTCAAGCCCCATGGGGCCCTCTACCACCGCGCCGCCGTCGATCCGGCCGTCGCGGAGCTCGTCTACCGCGAGGCCGTCGCCGTCGACCCGGCCCTGCGCTTCCTCTCGCCACCCGGATCGGTCCTGCTGCAGCACGCCGCCCGGGCGGACCACGGCGTGCGGTGCGTGAGCGAGGGCTTCGCCGACCGCGCCTACGAGCTCGGCCCAGGCGGCGCGCCCGCCCTGGTCGACCGGTCCGCGC
>JAURVW010000926.1 GCA_030655275.1 Solirubrobacteraceae bacterium | reverse complement strand
CGCGGCCGGTGGTGATCGTGGTGGCCTGGTACACGGAATTCGAGTGGACGCGTGTCAAGTCGATCGCCGCCGACCCGGAGCGCTTCGAGAGCACCTACGACGCATGGCTCGAGATCGCGGAGCGGACCTTGCGTGATCTTCTGGGCACCGGCGCCGATGCCCGCAGGTCGTACATCGACGCCGGAGAATTGCTCGCGTGGTGCACCGCGAACGGCAAGCAGAACGACAGCGGCGCCAGGGCGCAATTCGCGCAGCAGCAGGGGCCGCGTGACGCCGCGGATCCACCTGAAGGCTTCGAACCGTTCCCCGAGCCCGAGCCACCCGAGCACATTGCGGCGCCGGGGCCGCGCGTGCCGGTGAAGTTCGACGATCTGCTCGAGTCGGTCGAATGGGTGACCCAAGGCGACCAGCACGGCATGGGCAACGAGGCCTACATCGATCGGCAGTCGGGCACGACCGTGTGGAGCGGCGACGGCATCGACGAGGAACCACCGGAAGACATCGACGACAGACGCCGCTACGTCGTCGTGCCGCGCAAGACCGAGTTCGATCTCGGCCGGTCGCTCGCGATCGAATTCATCGAAGAGCACCGCCCCGACGCGGTCGAGAAGGTGCACGACTTCTTCCGCCGCCGCGGCGCGTACGCGAACTTCAAGGGCCTGCTCGAACGTGCCGATCTGCTCGACGCCTGGTACGCCTACGAACGGAACGCGGCGGAAGCCTCGCTGCGCGCGTGGTGCGAGGAGCATGGGTTCGAGCTCGTGCGCGAGGACCCGGTTCAGCCACGTTGAAATGCGGGAAGCAACGCCGCGACGCAAGTCGCAGGCCGAGCATTCGATAGCGCCGATGGTGAGCGCCTCGCCCACCTCATCGTGACCCCAGTCCGGTCAGGGCTTGGGCGGCCCTTGCCAGACGATCTCGCTGACGTTGATCTTGCGCGGGATGATCCCGAGCGCAAGGAACGCGTCGGCGAGTTGCTGCTGTTGCGCGACGTGCGCGGGCGTCACCGGGCCGACCGTGAACTCCGCGCGGCGGAACGCGCTCGACCAGGTCTTCGCGTCGATGCCGGTCGCTTC
>JAURVW010000925.1 GCA_030655275.1 Solirubrobacteraceae bacterium | reverse complement strand
AGACGACCTTGTCGGCCGCCTGCCAGATCGCCGCATAGTCGAGGGCGATCGGTGAGTCCGAGGCCCAGTCGGACGTCTGCGCCGCCTCCCAGACCGCCATGGTCTCGTAGGTCCGACGGCCGTAGAGGTACGTGCCGACCGGCCGCTCCCGGTCGTTGACGAAGGCGTGAACCTCCTCATCCGGGGCCGCCCACTCGAACGAACCCTCCGCATCGGTCGTGTACCCATCGAACGAGGCGATGGTCGAATAGATCAGCTTGCCCATGTTCGTCTGACCGGCAGGGCGACGAAAACTCATCGAACCGGCGCTCGGTCGTCGCGACGCGCGACCGCGGGTCGAACCGGTCGAAGTCCGAGTCTCGCCGTGAGCGGTGCAGGGCCTGGGGCGCGAGGAACGGAGAACGTGCTGGGTGCGCCCAGCCCGGCCGCTTCAGGCGGCCAGCGACTGCTGGGCGTGGGGCGACGCGGCGGCCGACGTCTCGACCGCCGGCCCTTGGCGGATGAGGTCGCCGTACTCGCGTTCGAGGACCACCATGAGTGCCGCGGCGACCTTGGGGTCGAAGTGCGAGCCCGCGCAGCGCTGGATCTCCGCGCAGGCGTCGGCGATGGTCCAGGCCTTCTTGTACGGGCGCTCGTGGGTGAGGGCATCGAAGACGTCGCAGACGGCGGCAATGCGTCCCGGCAGGGGGATCGCCTCGCCCGCGATCCGCGCAGGGTAGCCGGAGCCATCCCACTTCTCGTGGTGCGTGCGGGCGACGATCTCGGCGAGTTCCATCACCGGGGCGGTCGAACCGGTGAGCAGTTCGGCACCCTGCACGACGTGCGTGCGCATGGTGTCGAACTCCTCGTCGCTGAGCTTGCCGGGCTTGAGGAGGATCGAGTCGGGCACGCCGATCTTGCCGATGTCGTGCAGCGCGCTGGCGTGCTGGAGCAACTTGGCCTCGGTCGCGGTGAAGCCGAGCTCGAGGGCGACCTCGCCGCACATCTCGCTCATGCGGTCGATGTGCTCGCCCGTGTCGTCGTCGCGGAGTTCGGCCGCACGGGCTAGCCGCAGGACGACGTCGAGCTGGGTCTCCACGAGTTCGGCGGTGCGTGCGCTCACCTCGCGTTCGAGTTCGACGCTGTACCGCGAGAGGTGGGCGCGCATCGCAATCTCCCCGGCGATGGCGACGAGGGCGGCGGCCGTCGCCCCGGCGAGCATCGCCAGCAGCGGTGCAGCCATCGGCACCACGGTGCCGGCGTCGAACGCCACGATCGCGATCGCGACGTACGCCGCGGCGGCGGCCGCGACGGCGATGAGGGCACGCAGCGGGCCGAAACGCAGCACGAGCGCGATGCCCGAGAGGCCGAGCGTGAGCGCGAGCAGCGTGCCGATCCAGTCGGGCAGCTCGCGCAACGGATTGCCGTGCATGGCGGTCCAGATGGCGTTCGCCTGGATCTCCGGCCCGGGCATGAGCCGCGGGCCGGCTGCAGCGGTGGGGTGGATGTCCTGCAGGACCGGAGCGGTGGCTCCGACCACGACGATGCGGCCCTTCAGCTCGGAGGCGTCGATGCGCCCCTCGAGCACGTCGGCGAAGGAGTAGGTCGGGATCGTCCCGGCCGGCCCACGGAAGTCGATGAGCGCGTCGCCGTTCTTCGCGAAGTCGGCCGGCGTGACGGGATGACTGAGCCCGGCGGCAGTCGCCGCGGCCATGGAGGCGAGGTGCGTGTTCTCCGCGGTGTAGCGGCGGATCACGCCGCCGGAGTCCGACGGGAACGTGCTGCCGGCGGCCTCGGCGCCGATCTCGGCGAGCTGCTCGTCGCCGCCGAGCACGCGCGTGCGGCCCTGCGCGTCGCTCTCGCCGGTGGAGAGGACCGTGCCCGGGGCCCGCTCGACGGCGTCGAGCAGGTCGAGGTCGTCGTCCGGCCGGGTGGACGGCTCGGTGAACTGCACGTCGTAGACGATCCGGCGCACGCCGTCCTCGCGGAGGCGGTCGATCATCTGCGCGTGGAGGTTGCGGCGCATCGGCCACGTCACGTCGAGGCTGGAGAAGGTCTTCTCGTCGATCGCCACGACGGCCAGTTCGCCAGCGGGCTCGGCGCCGCGCACGTCGAAGCGCTGGTCGATGGTGGAGTGTTCGGCGCCCTGGAGCACGCCGGTGGCCCCGAGGACGGTGACGGCGACGACGGCGACCGTGCCCGCGGAGAGGCCCGCGAGCCGGCGCACCCGGCCGGTGGTGATCACCGGACGGGGCGGGTGACGTGGCGCCCGCCGGCCTTCACGAGCACGGCCTTGCCGTTGCCGCGCGTCGGCTTCACGGAGACGGCGCCCTCATAGACCTTCACGACGGTGCCGCCGCAGGTGTCGGTGGTGAGCCACTTCGTGCCGCGCACCGTGGCGACGCTGTCCTTGCCGTGGGTCTCGAAGCGACCCTTGTTGTCCTCGCCCCAGACGGCGCGGCGCTTGCGCTTCTTGGCGGCGGCGGCGCGGACGGCCTTGGCGCCGGGCTTCGCGCAGTCGAGCGGCGCGTTGAGGTAGAGCTGCGTGAGGCCGGTCGCCTTGACCTGCTTGACCTTGAACTGGCCGCCGTAGAACAGGCCGACCTGCTCCTTGCCCTCCACGCGGGAGGACAGGGCGACGGCGCCGTTGGTGGTGTCGATGGTCGAGCCCGTCGGGATCGAGGCGGCGCCCTCGACGGTGCGGACGGTGTCGGAACCGGGCACCTTGTAGGTCACGGTGCCGCGGTCCAGGCGGACGACGACCGTCGAACCCTGGACCGGCGCGGGTGCGGCGGTCGGGCCGTCCGGCACGGGCGTCGGAGCCGGCGTGGCGCCGGGCGTCGACGCCGCGGGGGCAGGGCTGGAGGTCGTCACCGCCTCGGGCGTGGTCGCCGGACCGGGCGTCGGCCCGACCGTCGCCTTGGGGGTCGGACTGGCCGTCGGCTTCGGGGTGGAAGTCGGCTTCGGTGAGGACGTCGGCTTTGGTGTGGAGGTCGGCTGCGGCGTGGGCACGGGAGTCGGCATGGCCGCGGTCGAGACCGAGGTCGTGCGGATCGTCTCGCCGGCGGCGTTCGAAGCGACGACGCGCAGGGCAGTCTGCGCACCGGCTGGCAGCCCGGCGACGTCGAACTGCACGGGGGCGGTGCTCAGGCCGTCGCCGGTGACCGTGCTGTTGAGGGTGGTCCACGTGCCGCCGGCGCCGGCGGACTGGAGCTTGACGGTCGTGAGCAGGCCGTTCGCACGGACGTCGGAGGTGACGGAGGCCGTCGTCGGCGAGCCGGTCGTCGCGCTGACGGCGCCGAGGTATGGCGGCACCGTGATGCGTACGAGATACGGCGCGCGATCGAGCGTCATCCAGAGCCGGCCGTCGGCGCCGGAGGCGATGCCGACGCCCTTGGTGAGGGGATCGAGGCCCGCCGGGATCGTCGAGGCCACGCCGTCGACCACCCGGATCACGCCGCCCTTCGTCGCGCTCCAGAGCGCTCCGTCAGGGCCGGTGGTGATCGCCCCGACGTCTGCGGTGGCGGGGAAGATCGAGGATGCCGTCTCGCTGAAGAGACCGAGCTGCTTGCCCCGGCCGAACCAGAGTCCGCCGGACGGCCCCACACCGAGGGCGCTCGCTGCTCCGCCGATGTCGCGGAAGGTGATGGTGCCGTCGGTGGCCACCCGTCCGAGCCGGCCGGTGGGCGAGCCCTCCGCGAACCAGAGAGCGCCGTCGCTGCCGGCGGTCAACGCGCGCGGCATGCTGTCGGCGGCCAGCCCGGCCGTGTAGCTGGTCGTGGTCTTGGCGACCTGGTCGTACTTCGCCACGAAATCGGGCTCTCCGGCATCGCCGTCGCCCGCGATCCAGAGCATGCCGTCGGCGCCGGCTGCGATCGAAGTGGGCGTGCCGCCCCTGACGAGGAAGGTGGAGACCGCGCCGGTATCGAGGGCGATCTGGCCGAGTTCGTCGTCGGTACCACGCTGCATGAACCAACCGAAGCCGTCCGGCGTGATCGCGAAGCCCTCCGGGCTCCGGTCGAGCGCCAGGTTCGGCGTGGACCCGCCGACGTATTCGATCACGGTGCCCTGGGCGGAGACGCGAGCAAGGCGACCCGGCGAGGCGGGCTCCGTCAGCCACATGGAGCCGTCGGCAGCGCGGACGATCGCGTCGCCAGGCCCCGTGATTCCGGGGACGGGGGTGCTGAGTGGGGCAGCGGTGGCCGGCTGGGCTGCTGCGAGAGCGAACAGACCGAGCGCGGCGCCGAGGGGGAAGGCGTGGCGCATCTCCGCCTGTCATCGGTCCTGTGGCGAACGTCCAGGAGTTTGATTCCGGGTATGGCGCATTACCACTCGCCTATCCGGTGGATCGATGGACCTTCGATCCAGGCATCCCCGCGACCCGTCGCTCGGCGGGTGCCCGATCGCGACGGAGTGCCTGCGGGCGCCCGGGCGGCGCGCGGATAGGTTGAGGAGGCCACACCCTTTGGAGCGCCCCATGGCTGAGTACGCCGTCGTCAACCCCGCGACCGGAGAGACCCTCAAGACCTATCCGACGATCAGCGACGGCGACCTGGGTGCGGCGATCGACCGGGTCCATGCCGCTCACGCGCCGTGGGGCCGCGAGACGCCGCTGGAGGAACGGGCCGCGATCATCCGGCGGGTGGGCGAGCTGCACGGCGAGCGCCGCCAGGAGCTCGCGGAGATCATCGTGCGCGAGATGGGCAAGCCGCTCGAGCAGGCACTCGGCGAGGTCGACTTCTGCGTCGACATCTACGGCTTCTACGCCGACCGGGCGACCGAGCTCCTCGCCGACGAGCCGATCGAACTCCTCGCGGGCGACGGCACCGCGATCGTCCGTCGCTCGTCGGTCGGCGTGCTCCTGGGGATCATGCCCTGGAACTTTCCGTACTACCAGGTGGCCCGCTTCGCCGGACCGAACCTGATCATCGGCAACACGATCCTGCTCAAGCACGCGCCGCAGTGCCCGGAGTCGGCGGAGGCGATCGAACGGATCTACCGCGACGCCGGCGTCCCGAGCGACGCGTACGTGAACATCTACGCGACGAACCACCAGATCAAGACGGTCATCGAGGACCCTCGCGTGCAGGGCGTCTCCGTGACCGGCTCCGGGCGGGCCGGCGCCGCCGTCGCCGCGATCGCGGGCGCGAACCTCACGAAGGTGGTGCTCGAGCTCGGCGGCTCGGACCCGTTCGTCCTGCTCTCCACCGACGACCTCGATGCCGTGGTGCAGCAGGCCGTCGACGCCCGCCTCGACAACGCCGGCCAGTCGTGCAACGCCGCCAAACGGTTCGTGGTGATCGACGACCTCTACGAGCCGTTCCTGAAGAAGCTCACGGCCGCGATCGAGGCGGTCGAATATGGCGATCCGACGGCCGAGGGCACCGCGATGGGTCCGCTCTCCTCGGCCTCGGCGGCCGATCGTCTCGAGGAGCAGGTCGGTCGAGCCGTCGAGCAGGGCGCGACGCTCGTCACCGGGGGCCAGCGCGAGGGCAACTTCTACCGGACGACCATCCTCACCGACATCGCCAAGGGCACCGACGCCTACCAGGAGGAGTTCTTCGGTCCGGTCGCGTCCGTCTACCGCGTCGGCTCGGAGGAGGAGGCGATCACGCTCGCCAACGACACCCCGTACGGCCTGGGCTCCTACCTCTTCACGACCGATGCCGAGCAGGCCGCGCGCGTCGCCGATCGGATCGAAGCGGGAATGGTGTTCGTGAACCTCGTGCTCGCCGACGGCGCCGAGCTGCCCTTCGGCGGCGTGAAGGGCTCCGGGTTCGGTCGCGAACTCGGCCGCTACGGCGCCGACGAGTTCGTCAACAAGAAGCTGATCCGCGTCGGCTGATCCTGCGAACGGGCGCCCGACGGCTGATCGACCGCCGACGGGCAGGCCCGGCGATGGGGCCGGCTGGCCTCAGCAGCCGGCCGGCAGGGTGCGTTTGAAGGGCAGGGTCGCCGTGAAGCGGCAGTCGGTCCGCGTGCCATTCCCGGAGGCGTCGGCATCGGCGGCGCCGGGCGTGATGGTGACCGTGCCCTCACCGGAGACCGTGAGCTTCTGTCCGTCGCGCTCGAAGATCGCGATCCTCGTCGTCGGCTCGGCGAAGCGGTAGCCGAGGCCCCAGGCGTTCCCGGCCGGCTCCATGGTGCGGTACCGCCAGTCGCGGGCCTCGGCGGACGACGCGACGCCGGGCGTGCGGAAGAGACCCCACTCGATCGCCTTCGGAAGCTCGCGGCGCCAGTACGGCCAGTCGTGCACGCCTCCGCGCAGCTTGAGCGTGGGCGAGGCGCCCGCGAGCCGGGCCGTCGCCACGTACTGGAGGTTGGCCTGGAGCAGGCGGGCCTCGAGCACCCCGCCGATCACCCAGGCGGCCAGGTCTCCCTTGACGGTGGGATCGGCGATGCCGTTGCCGACGGCGAGGTAGACGCGGCTGTCCTTCACGTTCGAGACGGTCTTGACGGGGTTGTGGACCGAGGCGTACGGCCCGAGGATCGGACCCATCTGGGTGTCGTACGACTGACCGGTCGCGAGCTGCGTGCTCACGAGGCTGTCGGGCTTCTGGGTGTCGAGCAGGCCCGACATCGACACGATCGTCCCGAAGTAGCCCGGCAACTGGCCGCCGAGGAACATCGCGCCGTACGCGCCCATCGAGAGGCCTGCGATCGCGTGATTCTGGCGCCCGGCCTTCACGCGGTACCGCGCTTCGACCGCCGGGAGTACCTCGTTCAGGTAGTAGCTCGTCCAGCGTGGTCCGCTTCGCGCGCCGCCCTGCCACCAGTCGACGAACGAGCCGGAACCGCCCTCCGGCATCACGACGATGCCGGGGAAACCGGCCGCGGTGTTCTGGATGTCGCCGTTGCCGGGACGCGTCCACGTCTCGCTGTTGTCCTCTCCGCCGTGGAGCAGGTACAGGACGGGCCAGCTCCGGCCCGGGTCTTCGTCGTACCCGTCGGGGAGCAGCGCCGTCGCGCGCAGCTCGGTGGCGCCCTTGTTGAGCTTCACCTTCGTGAGATCGATGTTGCCGGCAGGGCTCGGCAGCGCGAACGACTCGAGTCGCTGGGCTGCCTGCGCGGCCGACGAACCCGCCAGGACCCCGCCGAAGGAGGCCGCGAGCGAGAGGATGATCACAAGGGGACGTTTGACCATGCGCGGACCGTAGTGAACGAATATCGCCAGATCAGAACATCGTTCAAATAGTCGGGTCAGTCCTGGACATGGGCCGTCTCCGACGCTCGGACCGCCCGCTCTGACAGAGTGGGAAGGCGCCGCTGGCGCCGGCACCTGCTCCCCGACCAGAGATCGACGACGATGACCGCAGCACTCTTCACCAACATCCTCGTCGGCAGCGACGGCTCCGACAGCGCCGCGCAGGCCGTCGAGCGGGCCGCGGTCCTCACCGAGGCGTCCGGAGGCAAGCTGGAGATCCTCGGCGCGGTCGAGAAGGCCTCCGACCAGGCCAAGCTCTCCGAGAAGCTCGCCGCCTCCGCCTCGGAGCTCACCGAGCGTGGACTCACGGTCAGCTCACGCGTGACCGTGGGCGACGCCGTCGAGGTGATCCTGGAGACGGCGAACGAGCTGGACGTCGACCTCATCGTGCTCGGCAACAAGGGCATGACGGGCGCGCGGCGCTTCATCCTCGGCTCCATCCCAGACAAGGTCAGCCATCGCGCGACGCAGTCCGTGATGATCGCCCGCACCGTCTGACAGCCCGCGGGCTCGCGCCCCGGCGCCGGGTCAGCGGCGCGAGCGCTCGGCGGACCAGTCGAGCTCGTAGGTGGCGACGGGATCGCCGAGGCCCTTGAGATCGAGGTCGCCGACGAGCCGGCCGGGTGGCGCGTCGGCGCCGACGGCGTCCCACGCGTCCGATGAGACGAGGATCTGTCCCGACTCCGCGCGGTCGCACAGGCGGGCCGCCACGATCACGGTGGTGCCGTGGAAGTCGTCGGCCTCGCGCAGGAGCGGCCCGAGGTGCACGCCCACACGTAGGCCGAGCCGGTCGGTGTCGGAGGCGACGGCCCGCTGCATCGCGGCGGCGCACGTGAGCGCCGGACCGGCGTCGCGGAAGACGACCATGAGGCCGTCGCCCAGGCCCTTCACCTCGCGGCCGCCGAGCTTGCGGACGGGCGCGCGCAGCAACTCGAAGTGGCGAAGCCGCAGGGCGTGGGCCTCGTCCTCTCCGAACGTGCCGATGAGCGCGGTCGAGCCGACGAGGTCGGTGAAGAGCACGGCGCCGCCGTTGGGGTAGCGGCCGTACTCCTCCAGGGTCTGCAGACCGGCCCCGGTGCAGCGGTACGCGCGCCGCCCGAGATGGGTGGTCGTCTCGACGAGCCCCTCGGACTCGAGCGTCTCCAGCCACGTGGGCAGGCGCTCCTTGGCGCGGCGCAGGCCGGAGTGGCGCTTGCGTAGGTCGCTCACGAGCTGGCGCGAGGAGGCGGCGCTCAGCGCGGTGAGCTCGAGGACGTCGAGGAGGAGCTCGGGTGTGGTGGGGGCGTCGGAGGCCAAGGGAGGAGGGAAGTGCGAGGGGGGGGGAAAGTGCGGGCGGCGGCGGGAGTCAGCCGCGCGCCGGGACCCAGCCTGCCGGATACGCGCCGGCCGGTATGCCGCCGATCGCGTCGCGCGGGAAGAACCGCTCGGCGACCGTCGTCGCCGGGCGGTCCAGGATCAGCGGAAAGAGGTCCTCGACGCTCATTAGGACCCGGAGCGTCGCGCCGATCTGCAGGTCGGCGGCGTTGGGCTGTGCGCCACCGAGGGTGCCGTCGGCGATGAGCGCGTCGATGTGGTCGAGCTTCTCCGGAAGGCCGCGCAGGTCGTCCGCGAGGATCACGGCGTTCATGCGGTGGTACTTCCACGTGGCGCGGATCATCTTGATCGCGTAGTCGGTGCCGGCCGGATCGAGCGGCTCGGTCTGCCCGGCGAGGAGCCCGAGCGCTTCGGGGCGGAAGTGGAGCGCACCCCACGGCAGGCGGCGGCCGAGGTCCTGGAACACCTCGTCGCCCCAGCGCTCTGCCTCGCGGACGCGATCGGCGATCGGCTCGGGGTAGAGCGACGGCTCGGGCCTGAGCTCCTCGAGACGGGCCAGGATCGCCGTGGAGCCGTGCACGGGCTCGCCGTCAACGAGCAGTCCGGGAACGGTGGTGTTGCCCTCGCCGTAGATCTCGGCCATGGGCTCCATCTGCTGGCCCAGCGGCAGGTCGACGCGCTCGTACTCCAGGCCCTTGAACCGCAGCGCCGCTCGCGCCGTCATGCACGGATGCGACGGCGGCAGGACGTGCAGGACGAGCTCAGGGGAGGCCATCGGGCGAGCCTATCTCGGTGGGAGCGGTGCGGCGGTCGGGAGGTCGGCGCTACGCGGCCCGGGCCGCCGTCGCCGCGGTGCGCTTCGCGAGCCGGCGGACCCACCACATGCCCACGAACTGGATCGGCAGGCGCGCGAGCAGGGCCTTCTGGCCGCCCGGGACGAGCTTGAAGAACTTCGGTTCGAGCGCCATGTGGATGTTCGACGGGAAGACGGCGATGAGCAGAAGCACGAGGTACTTCGACGCAAGCGTGCGGGTGGGCTTGTAGAGGTAGCCGGCGCCGCCGACGATCTCGGCCACGCCGCTGGCGTAGACGAGCGCGCGCTTGGCCGGCAGCTGCGGCGGGACCATCGCCTCCCACGGCTCGGGCTTGGCGAGGTGCAGGACTCCGGCCCCGGCGAAGATTGTGAAGATCGTGCGGGGGCTGAAGATCCGCTCGGCGCGGGTGGGTTCGCTCGACATGAAGAGACCTCTGGCGGGGTTCCGGGGCTGAGCCGGGACAGGGCAGCCGACTGAGGCGCAGAGGTTACAGCGCTGTAAGCGACGGGCCCTGGGCTCCTCGAGGGCGCCGCGATCTCATGGGCGGTCGACCCACCATGGGGTCCCCTACGGTGATGGCATGACCGACTCCGTCGATGCCGTCGCCGCTGCTCCCGAGCCGCCGCTGCAGAGCTTCGCCAGCGACAACGTGGCCGGCGCCCACCCGGCCGTGATCGAGGCACTCTCGGCCGCGAACGTCGGCAGCGTGCGCCCCTACGGCGACGATCCGTGGACGGTGCGCGCCGTCGACGGCCTGCGCGAGCTCTTCAGTCCCGACGCCGAGGTGCTCTTCACCTACGGCGGCACGGGCGCCAACGTCGCGCTGCTGCAGTCCGTCCTGCTGCCGCACGAGGCGGCGATCTGCCCGGCGTCCGGCCACATCAACACCGACGAGTGCGGGGCGGTCGAGCGCATCGTCGGCTCCAAACTGATCGACGTCCCGACCGTCGACGGCAAGCTGCGCCCGAGCGACATCGCCCATCTGCTGCACCCCGAGCACGGCGAGCACAACGTGAAGCCGGCCGTGATCGCGATCAGCCAGGTGACCGAGCTCGGGACCGTCTACTCCGTCGACGAGATCGCGGCCCTCGCCGAGCTGGCCCACGCGAACGGCCTGCTGCTCTTCCTCGACGGCGCGCGGCTCGCCAACGCGGTCGCGTCGCTCGGATGCACGGTCCGCGAGATGACCGTCGACGCCGGCGTCGACCGGCCCCCCGTCGGCGGCACGACGAACGGCCTGCTCTACGGCGAGGCCGCGATCTACCTGCGGCCCGAGCTCGCCGCCCGCGCGAGGTTCGCCCGCAAGCAGACGGCGCAGCTCGCGTCGAAGATGCGCTTCATCTCCGCCCAGTTCGAGGCGCTCCTCACCAACGATCTCTGGCTCACCGGCGCGCGCAATGCCAATGCGATGGCGGCCAGGCTCGCGGCGAACGTGGCCGACATCGACGCCGTGCAGCTCCTGCAGACGCCGCAGGCCAACAGCCTCTTCGCCGTGCTGCCGCCCGAGCTGATCCGCGAGCTGCAGGCGTGGTCGTTCTTCTGGGACTGGAACTCGTCCGAGCACTCGGTCCGCTGGATGGCGAACTTCGGCACGACCGAGGAGGACGTCGACCGCTTCACGGCCGGGGTCCGGCACTTCGCAGCCGAACACGCCGCGCAGGCCTGACCGCCCGACCGCCGGGCTACGAGCGGCAGGCGGCTTCGCGCACCTTCTGCACGGCCGGCAGCAGCAGACCGATCGGGCTGGGCTGCGGCTGGGCCTGGGAGAGCTGCGCGGCCGGCGCGGACGACGAGGCACTCGCGACCGACGGCACGGCCGCGCCGGCGGCCGTGATGACGGCGATGGCAGCGAGGGAGGAGAGGCGGGCGTTGGAGCGCATGGTGATCCGGTTCGGTCGAGAGAGGTGTTCGCAGGACGACCCTGCGGTGTGTCCAACTCTCTCGCGAGGCGAGTCCCGCGTCTGCCATCGGCGCGACGCTGGTTGTGTCACGCCCGCGACAGTTGGTCGGCAGCGCAACCGGCGTCGCGTCGTCACCAACTCCTGACCGCAGTCGCCCACGGCTCGGACCGGTTCGACCCGAGACGCCACGAAATCCTGTGCCATGGTCGTGCGATGGCAGGCGACGTTCCCGTGCGACGACCGAAGCGACGAGCAGCCTGGATCGCCGGCGTGCTGCTGCTGGTCGTGGCCGTCGGCGGCGCGGCACTTCTGCTCAGCCGCGACGACGATGGGCTCGGCGCAGTTCGCGACCTGCCGTCGGTGGAATCGGCGATCGACTCCGAACGCGGCCGCGGTCTCGAGGTCGTCCTGACGCGCGGCGCCTCCGCACGCGATGTCGAGGCCGTCCTGCGGGCGTTTCCCCGCACCGAGAGTGGCGTGACGCGCACGGGATCGATCCAGTTGGCCAAGGCGACGCTCCAAGTCGACGGCGCAGCACAGCGGGCGTTCGACGTTGCCCCGGCACTGGTCACCGCGGCGTCGCTCGCAACGGCCGGTCGGACGATCACCATTCCTTCCGGCCGCTCCGCTCGGTCGATCAGCGCCGAGGTCCGCGACCGGGCCGACGCGGTGCCGCTCGCCCGCAGCCTCGTCGAGGAACTGGCGCCCGACGGGATCTGGCCCGGCGGCATCGACGGTGTCTTCATCGAGATTCCCGGCGGCGACCGCGAGTCGTTGCCGGTCACCCTCGGCGTGCCCGGCTCAAAACTCGTCACCACCCGTGGAGTGCTGGCCGTGGCGGCCGATGCCGCCGATCAGAGCCCCGTCGTCTCGGCCAATTCCCGGAGGATCGAGCTGCGACTGCTGGCGAGGGACATCGCGGCGGCAGGGGAGACGTGGCGCTCGGCCGCCTCGTCCCTGGGGCGCGACGCGAAGGACGTCGAACTGTACGTCGACGTGATGCAGCAGGAGCTTCCCCTCGGCGCGGTCGGCGGTGACCCCGACGACGACCTGAAGCGGCGACCCGTCCTCTTCGGGACCGCGAGCGATGATCCGGCGGCGGCGCTCGCGCTCCTGGAGAAGCTGGCCGGCACCGGCGACCTGCCCGGCGTCGCGACCGACCGGTCCTACGCGCAGGTGACCGTCGATGGAGCCTCCGACGCCCGCAAGGCGGTGGCGCTCTCGGAGCGCGCGACGATCGAGCGGGTCAAGCTCACGTGGACGGCCGAGCCCAGCGGCACCGACATCGCCGATTATCCGACGACGATCTCCGATCGTCCGGCCGTGGTGGGCGCCATGCTCGACGGGGTCGCAGACGCGTCAGCGCGCTTCGGCATCGCCTGGGACCGCCGCCGAGGCGACGGTCGCATGACGGTCCTGCTTCGCCGCGAGCGTTCCACGGGGCCCGACCGGCTCGCGCTCGACAGGGACGTCCGCGCGCTCATGACCCGCGTCCGCGGCATCGCGTGGCCTGGCAGCGCGAAGGTCCGGATCCCGGTAGGTCGGGGCACCTGTACCGGGTCGCGCGCACGTTCCACCGTCGTCATCACCTCCACGAATCGCGGCAACGCGACGGCGGCCGACGAAGGCTCAGCCTGCACCGAAGAGGGCGCCGTCGCCGCGGCCGAGCGCAACTGGGACGCGACGCGGCCCCGCTGAGGCGCTGGGCATCGCGTCACCGGCCCGCTAGGCGGCGCGCCGCAGGCCCGCCAGGACGAGGTCCAGCAGTCGCTGGGCGCGCCCGGCGAAACGCTCGTCGTGCGGGAGGGTCCAAAGGCCGGCAAAGGCGAAGAGGAGGTCCTCGCTCGTGTCGTCGACCTTGATCGAACCCGCCGCGCGGCCGGCCTCGAGGAGTTTGTCCATCGACTGCGTGAGCACCGTCTTGGGCTGGAGCTCGCCGCGGGCACGGATCGCATGCAGGGCTTCGCCGAGCCCGCGCTTGGTCGTCGCGTATTCGAGGAACCGCTGACCCCAGGCCGTGAGGGCCTCGTCCGGCGTCATGGTGGCCAGGTATTCGTCGACGGCCGTACCGAGCTCGTCGAGCTCGTTCGCATAGACCGCGGCGACGAGATCGTCTCTCGCCGGAAAATGACGATAGAGCGTCGCCACGCCAACCCCGGCGCGTCGCGCGACCTCGTTGAGGGAGGCATCGGGGCCGTCCTGCGCGAACTGAAAGTGCGCCGCCTGCAGGATCTTCTGGCGGTTGGCCTGCGCGTCGGAACGGGCTTTTCGTGGGGGAGCGGAAGACATGAAGCGGAACACCACTCCGTTTTGCCGCTAGTGTCGATCACAAGAAGCGGAGCAGCGTTCCGTTTGATTGTAGCGACACCGAGGAGACGGGCCATGAGCAAGGTCTGGTTCATCACAGGAACATCGAAGGGCTTCGGCCGGGTCTGGGCGCAGGCCGCGCTCAAGCGCGGGGACCGCGTGGCGGCCACCGCCCGCGACGCGTCGACGCTCGACGGTCTGGTCGAGGAATTCGGGGAGTCGGTGCTGCCGCTCTCCCTCGACGTGACCGACCGAACGGCGATCGACGCGGCCGTGGCTGCGACCGTCGAACGGTTCGGCCGCATCGACGTGGCCATCAACAACGCCGGTTACGGCCTCTTCGGGATGATCGAGGAGATCAGCGAGGCCGAGGCCCGCGCGCAGCTGGAGACGAACGTGTTCGGCGCGCTCTGGGTGACGCAGGCGGTGCTGCCCACGATGCGCGCGCAGGGCAGCGGCAACATCCTGCAGGTGTCGTCGATCGGCGGCGTGAACGCGTTCGCCGGCATCGGCCTCTACCACGCGTCGAAGTGGGCCCTCGAGGGGTTCAGCCAGTCGCTGGCGGCCGAGGTGAAGGAGTTCGGCATCCACGTCACGCTGATCGAGCCGGCGGGCTATGCGACCGACTGGGGCGGCCCGTCGTCGGTCCACGCCTCACCGCTGCCGGCCTACGCCGAGGCGCGCGAGCGCATGGTGAAGTGGCGCAAGGAGCGCTCGATGAAACCGGGCGACCCAGAGGCCACGGGCGAAGCGATCCTCGCGGTCGTCGATGCCGAGGAGCCGCCACTGCGCCTCTTCCTCGGCGAGGCCGGTTTGCCGATGACCCGCGCCGAGTACGAACGCCGCCTCGCCGAGTGGGAGGCCTGGAATCACGTGGCCGTCGCCGCGCAGGGAGAGGCGGTGCAGGCGTGACGGCTGCGACGACATCCCAGCGCGCCGGGGCCGTGCGCCCCGGCGCGAGCTGGGCCGGCTGGCTCGGCTACACGCCGCAGGTCAGCGGGCCCGAGGCGCGGCAGGCCCGCGCCGAGGCGGCCGGGCTCATCTCGGCGCCGGCAACCGTGACCGCGACGCCGGATCGGGCACCGCTCCGTCCGACGAATCGTTCTCGGCGCCCCGGTTCCGTCCTAGGCTCGGGCCATGACGGAACTTCCTACCGACGGACCGCCGCGAGACCCGGCGAGCAAGGTGAACCTTCGCGACGCGTTCGCGTCGTTCGATGAGCTGTGGCAGCCGCACGCTGCCGCGGACGTCGACGGATATCAGCTCAAGATCGCCAAGGTCGACGGCGAGTTCGTCTGGCATGCGCACGAGGACGCCGACGAGCTGTTCCTCGTGCACGCCGGGCATCTGACGCTACGCCTCAGAGACTCGGATCCGATCGAGCTCGACCCGGGCGAGCTGTTCGTCGTGCCGAGAGGCGTCGAGCACCAGCCCGTCGGCCGTGACGGCTGCGAGATCGTGATGTTCGAGCGAGCCGAGGTCGTCAACACCGGAACGGCCGGCGGCGACCGGACCGTCGCCGTCAAGCCGCTCGACTGACGAGCGCGCCCCTTCTCCGTCGAGGCGCCGGCGAACGAACTGTGCCTCGGCGCAGGGTCGGCCGGCGACGCGGCCGCGCGTCCGTCAGCCGGGCAGCCCGAGTTCCCGTTTGATCAGCTCGAACTGCTTGCCCATCTCGGTCGCGACGGCATTCGCGCCGGAGAGCGGGCGCACCATCACGCAGAACTCGGCGATCTCGCCGGCCTCGTTGAGATGGAGGAAGTCGCAGCCGTGGACGTCCTTGCCGTCGACGGTCGCCTTGAACATGAGCGCGTGGTCGACGCCGCCGGAGCCCTCGAGCTCGCGCACGTACCGCAGACCGCCCAGCACGCGAAAGGCGCCGCGCAGGATGGCGGCGACGAGCTCGCGGCCCTCGTACGGCGCAAAGGCGACGGGGCTGAGGAAGGTGACGTCGTCGGCGAGCATCGCCTTGATCGCGTCGTGGTCGCCGGCTTCGACGGCGGCTCGGAAGGGGTGCATGGGGGTCAGCCTACGGTCACCCCTGAGGTCAGACGCCCGGGGCGGCCACGACCGGGTCGGTTCGCCTGGCCTGGACCGCGACGACGGCGAGCAGCACGAGCACGCCGCCGACCAACTGCACCGGGCCGAGGGCCTCGCCAAAGGCCGCGTAGGCCAGGGCGACGGTGACGACGGGCTCGAACGTCGAGAGGATCGATGCGGCCGTCGGGCCGACGATCGGCAGGCCCGCGAAGAAGAGGGCGATGGCACCGACCGTCGACACGAGCGCGATGGCCGTGAGCCAGCCGTAGCCGGCCGGCGTGACGCTACCGAGGTCGATCCCGCCGAGCAGCAGCCCGATCACGGTCGGGGTGATCGCGGCGCCGGTGCAGACGAAGGTCGTCATCGCCAGCGGCCCGATGCGGCCGGCCACGCCCTGCGAGCTGAGGATGTAGGTCGCGTAGACGACCGCCGTCGTGATGCCGAGCGCCGTACCGAGCGGGTCGAGCGTGCCACCGGCCGCTCCGGCCAAGACGAGCACCAGGCCACCCGAGGCAAGCGTGACGGCGAGGGCCGTCCGCCAGCTCCTGGGCTCACGTCCGAGCACGATCGCGGCGACGGCCACCATCGACGGGAACGTGTAGAGCAGCAGGCCCAGCAGCGACGCGTCGATGCGTTCGAGCGCCGCGAAGTACGCGCCGGACTGCGCGCTGTAGCCGATGCCGCCGAGCGCGAGGGCGAGGAGGATGTCGCGGCGCGTGAGCTCCCGTAGGAACCCGGCCCGCCCGGTGCCGATGACGAAGGCCCACATCGCCGTCGCCGCGATCACGAACCGCACCGACAGCAACGTCTGGACCGTCACGCCCTCGTCGTAGGCGAGCTTGCCGAAGATGCCCATCGCCCCGAACGCGGCGGCGGAGGCCAGGCAGAGGAAGGCACCCTTCGACAGCACGCCTCCATGATGGCGATGCTCAGGCGCCGACGTACTCCGCCAGGTGCTGCCCCGTGAGCGTCGAGCGATCCTTCACGAGCTCGGCCGGGGTGCCCTCGAAGACGACCGAGCCACCGTCGTGGCCGGCGCCCGGGCCGATGTCGATGATCCAGTCGGCGTGGGCCATCACGGCCTGGTGGTGCTCGATCACGATCACCGACTTCCCGGAGTCCACGAGGCGGTCGAGGAGCCCGAGCAGCTGCTGAACGTCGGCGAGGTGCAGGCCGGTGGTGGGCTCGTCGAGCACGTAGACGTCGCCCTCGCCGGCCATCTGGACCGCGAGCTTGAGGCGCTGGCGCTCGCCACCGGAGAGCGTCGTGAGCGGCTGGCCGAGACTCACATACCCGAGTCCGACGTCGACGAGGCGGTGCAGGATGTCGTGGGCCGCCTTCACCTTCGCGTCGCCGTCGCGGAAGAACGCCTCGGCGTCGGCGAGCGGCATCGCCAGCACCTCGCTGATGTCCTTGCCACCGAGGTGGTACTCGAGCACCTCCGGCTGGAAGCCCTTCGCGTCGCAGTCGTCGCAGGGGTTGGAGACCGTGTCCATGAAGCCCAGCTCGGTGTAGACCACGCCCGCGCCCTTGCAGGTCGGGCACGCACCCTCGGAGTTCGTCGAGAAGAGCGCCGGCTTCACGCCGTTGGCCTTCGCGAACGCCTTGCGGATCGGCTCCAGCACGCCCGTGTACGTACCCGGGTTGCTGCGCCGCGACCCGCGGATCGCGCCCTGATCGACGGTCACGACGCCTTCGCGTCCGGCGATCGAGCCGTGGATCAGCGAGCTCTTGCCCGATCCGGCCACGCCCGTCACGGTCACGAGCACGCCGAGCGGCACGTCGACGTCGACGTCCCTGAGGTTGTTGGCGCTGGCGCCGCGCACCTCGAGCGTGCCGGCCCGCGCACGGACCTCGTCCTTGATCGAGGCTCGGTCGTCGAGGTGGCGGCCCGTGAGCGTGTCGGCGTTGCGAAGGTCTTCGATGCTGCCTTCGAAGACGATCTCGCCACCCGCCTTGCCGGCTTTGGGACCGAGGTCGACGATGTGGTCGGCGATGGCCATCGCCTCCGGCTTGTGCTCGACCACGAGCACCGTGTTGCCCTTGTCGCGCAGGCGCAGCAGGAGTTGGTTCATCCGCTCGATGTCGTGCGGGTGCAGGCCGACCGTCGGCTCGTCGAACACGTAGGTCACGTCGGTGAGGGCCGAGCCGAGGTGACGGATCATCTTCGTGCGCTGCGCCTCGCCGCCGGAGAGCGTGCCGGAGGGTCGGTCGAGGGAGAGATAGCCGAGGCCGATCTCCACGAACGAGTCGAAGAGGTGGGAGAGGGAGTGCAGCAGCGGCGCGACCGACGGCTCGTCGAGGTCGGCGATCCAGGCCGCGAGCTCGGTGATCTGCATCTGGCACGCGTCGGCGATGCTGATGCCCTCGATCTTCGACGAACGCGCGCCCTCGGCCAGTCGTGTGCCCTCGCAGTCGGGGCACTTCGTGTAAGTGACGGCGCGGTCGACGAACGCCCGGATGTGGGGCTGCATCGCCTCGCGGTCCTTTTGCAAAAACGACTTCTGGACCTTCGGGATCAGCCCCTCGTAGGTCATGTTGATGCTGCCGACCTTCACCTTCCGCGGCTCGGCCCGCAGGAAGTCCTCGAGCTCCTGCGCCGTGAAGTCGCGGATGGGCTTGTCGCCGTCGACGACCCCCGACTCGCTGAAGATCCGCACGCCCCAGCCGTCGGCGGTGTAACCGGGGATCGTGAGCGCGCCGCCGCGCAGCGACTTGGAGTCGTCGTAGAGCTGCGTGAGGTCGACGTCGGTGACGCTCCCCATGCCCTCGCACGTGGGGCACATGCCGCCCGTGACGCTGAAGGTGCGACGGACCGTCTCGCCCTTGACCGTCATCGCGCCGCCGCCACTGACCGACGGGATGTTGAACGCGAAGGCCTTCGGGCCGCCGACGTACGGCTGCCCGAGACGGCTGAACAGGATGCGTAGTCCCGCGTTCGCGTCGGTGACGGTGCCGACGGTCGAGCGGGCGTTCGCGCCCATCCGCTCCTGGTCGACGAGGATCGCGGTCGTGAGCCCTTCGAGCACGTCGACGTCGGGGCGCGCCTGCGAGGCCATCATGCCCTGCAGGAACGCGCTGTAGGTCTCGTTGATGAGCCGCTGGGACTCGGCGGCGATCGTCCCGAACACGAGCGAGCTCTTGCCGGAGCCCGAGACCCCCGTGAACACCGTCAGACGGCGCTTGGGGATCTCGATGGTGATGTCCTTGAGGTTGTTCTCCCGGGCACCCTGGACGCGGATGACCTCGTGACTGTCGGCGCGCGCGGCCGTCGTCGCGTCGATCTCGTTGGCCTTGGTCATCGTGTCTCCGTCGGGGTGGGGTGGGGCCGGCGTCTGCGTGCGAGGGATCCGGCCCGCGCGAAGGACTCAGGTCAGCTGTTCGCCGGTCGGCTCAGCTCGCCTGCTGGATCCGCAGCAGGTTGCCGGCCGGGTCGCGGAACGCGCAGTCGCGGATGCCGTACGGCTGGTCGGTCGGCTCCTGCACGACCTCGGCGTCGCCGGCCTGGAGGCGCTCGAAGGTGGCGTCGAGGTCGGGCGAGACGAGGTTGATGCTCGCGTACGTGCCCTTCGCCATCATCTCCGCGATCGTCTTGCGCTCGTCCTCGGTGGCGCCCGGGTCGGCCTCCGGCGGGTAGAGGACGATCGACGGCGCCGCCGGATCCTCTGCCGGGCCGACGGTCAGCCAGCGCATGCCGTTGTAGCCGACGTCGTTGCGCAGTTCGAACCCGAGCGTGTCGCGGTAGAACGCGAGCGACGCCTCCGGATCGGTGTGGGGAAGCATCGTGGAATAGATCGAGAGGTCCATGGCCGGGACGTTAAGCGCCATCGACGACGGCCGCTTCTCGATTCCTGATCGGTTTGGTGACCCGCTTGGCCACGCAGGCCGGGACGCCGGCCATCGCTTCGGCTTCCACCGTGCGATATTCGCTCGGCGGCATCCCGACGAGCTCGGTGAATCGCGTACTGAACGTGCCGAGCGAGCTGAATCCGACGGCGAAGCAGACCTCGGTGACGTTCTGGTCGCCGCGGCGAAGCAAGGCCATCGCGCGCTCGATCCGGCGGGTCATCAGGTAGCCGTAGGGCGACTCGCCGTAGGCCGCCTTGAACTGACGACTGAAGTGCCCGGCCGACATGTGCGCGCCGCGCGCGAGCGCCTCGACGTCGAGGGGCTGCGCGTACTCACGGTCGATGCGGTCGCGCACCTTGCGCAGCAGCGCGAGATCGCGCAGTCCCTGCGCCCGGGCATCGGGCGTGATGGCCTTCCGGCTGGTCACGGGGCCGATGATCGCATGCTCGGATCCGGGGATTGAGACGTCGCCACCGATGCACCGGTTCGATGACTCGCAAATTCATCTGGACCGAGCAGATGAACTTGCGACCCAACAAACCGGTGCGTCCGCGGATGCCCCGACGGGTTCGCCCTGCTCCGGTGGGGTCCGGGTTACGCTCGGCGCATGACGAACGCCCCACCGCTCTGTCCGCAATGTCATCAGCCGGCCTCGCTCGCCCTCGCCGGGCACGAGCACGGCTGGGAGTGCCGCAACGAGGCCTGCCCGGAGTTCGGGCAGGAGATCGGCATCGATTCCGACCACGGCGTCGAACAGGTCCGCGAGCAGGACGACGCGCACCCCGCCTCACCCCAGGGCGACTAGGCGACCCTCGGGCCGAGCGTTCGGGCCGCCGGGCCGGGCTGGAAGGCCAAGGCCCGGCTCGGGCGCGCCGGTCCGGCTCAGCCGGCGGCGGACCTCGTCGCCGGCTTCTTCGCGCGCGGCGTCGGCGCGGCCTTGGCGGCCGGCTTCGTCGATGTCGTCTTGACCGCGGTCTTCGATGCCATCGTCTTGATCGCGGTTTTCGTCGACGTCGTCTTGACCGCGGTCTTCGACGCCGCCGTCGACGCCGCCCGGGCCCGCTTCGGGGCGGCGGTCGAAGCCGCCCGCGCGCGCTTCGGGGCCGCGGCCCGCGTCGGCTTCGCGTCGAGCTTCGCGAGCTCGAGCTTGGCCTGCTCGTAGCCGTTCTGGATCAGGGCGGGCCAGCGGGAGCGGTCGAGGAACAGATCGAAGAACGACGGGCCGCGCAGGAGGGCGTGGTCGGCGGCGTCGATCATCGTGAACCGCCCTTCGAAGTCTGCACGGGTGCGGCGACCGGACTCGACGTGGAAGCCCTGCTCGGCCTGTCGGGCAGCGTCCAGGATGCCCATGAGGCGGTCCTCCCAGCCGGTGAGATCGGCCGGCTGGAGCTGCGGCGGGAGCATCACGTTGACGGCGATGGCGTGGTCGATCTTGCCGTCGTCGTGCAGCGGGCGGGAGGGGAGGAGGTCGACGACGCCGCCGTCGACGTAGAGGTGGCCATTCACGCGGACGGCCTCCATCACGAGTGGAAGGGCGATCGCGATGCGCACGAGTTGGCCGACGGTGAGTTCCGGATGGGTCTCCGGGCCGAAGTACTCGACCCCGCCGCGGTCCATGTCGTAGACGATCGAGGTGAGCGGGATCGGCAGCTCGCCGACCGTGAGGTTGCCGAAGCGGTCGTCGAACGTGCGCTGGATCGCGGCACCCTTGGCGACGCCGGTGAAGCCCTTGAACGCGGAGGCGACGAACCCCGGGATCTTGTGCCATTGGATGTCGAGGTAGTCCTCGATCTCCCAGCCGAGGGAGAACTCGGCCATCTCCTCGGCGCTCAGCCCGGCCGCCCACATGGAGCCCCAGAGCGTGCCGCCGGAGCAGGACGAGATCATCGCCGGCTCGATGCCGGCCTCCTCGAAGGCGCGCTTCACCCCGATCAGCGACACGCACCCGCCCGAGCCACCGCCGGCGATCATGCCGATCCGCTTGCCCTGCAGGGCCTTGATCGGTTCGGACCTGAACGCGGGGAACAGCGTGGCCACGTCGTACGCCTCGCGCTTGCGGTCGATGATCGGCAGCGGCAGGAGGGTGCGCCGCAGTCGCATCAGGAAGCGCGGGTTGAGCATCGCCTCCATGACCTGGCCCTGCTCGCGGATGCGGCCGAGGCCCAGGAGGACGTTGTAGATGTCGAAGTCTGCGCGGCCGGCCATGGTCGCGGGAGTGTTGCATCCCGGACGCCCGCGAGCGTGGCTACGGCGCGAGCGGACCGTCACCGCACGAGCTCTCGTAGCCCGTGATCGTCGCCGTCTTCACGCCGGTGACGGCGGGGCAGAGCGCCTGCGTGTAGCGCTCGTCGTCGTCGACGAACCGCTTGAGCCAGTTCACCGTCGCGCGCGAGACCTCGGAGACGGGCACGAGCGACGGCAGGGCGTGGTCGAGGTTGAGCTCGAGGTAGGCCTTGGGGAGACTCGGCGCGAGCGACGCATAGAACGGCTTCGCGTGCTTGGCGACGGGCGCGATCCAGTCGGGCTTGAAGCCGAGCACCATCGTCGGCGTGGCGACGGCGTCGAAGCTCTTCCACTGGCTCCACGGCGCGATGGCGACCGACGCCTTGAGGGTCGCGTCGCGGCGGGTGGCCTCGAGTGCAGCGCCCCCGCCCATCGAGTGCCCGATCACGGCGAGGCGCGACGGATCGGTGAGCGCCTTCGCGGCGCTCTGCGTGGTGGTGAACTCGAGGGCGGCGGACAGCGCGCGGCTGCGCTGCACCGGCGTTGCCGTGAGGCTGTTGGGCGTGAACACGACCGTCACGAAGCCCTGGCTCGCGACGCGGCGCGCGAGCCACGTGAGGGTCCACTGCTCGGCGAGGAACCCGGGCGACACGCCGACGACGCCGAAGGTGGTCCCGGCGGGAGCCTTCGGGGCGAAGATCGTGGCCGGGCCGAAGTCGGGCGACGCGGAGTTCGGCACCTTGAGCTCGTCGACGGCGTACGGCCCGAACGGCTTGGCCACCTCGGCCGCCGTCGGATCGGGTCCCTTCGCGTACGGAGACGCCAGCGCGGCTGGCGCCGCGAGCGCGGAGACCCCGAGGACGGCGGTGAGGATCAGGCGACGGAGACCGGCGTGGACGGGCATCGGGGTGGCTTTCGGTAGGACGACGGCCGCGCGGTGCGGCCGGTCGGGACCCGGCGGTTATCCCACGAGGCCGACCGTTCGGCAAGGCGCCCGCGCCGCAATCGCGGCGTTCGCTGTCATTGCGGGCCGCGTTCCGAGCCCGGCGTCTCACTTCATCCCCGTGCGGCCCCGGCCGGTCCCCGCCCGCTGCGACGCGCGTGAGCGCCCGAAGATACGGGCGGGAGCCGGCCGCGCCCTCCTGTGGCCGAGCCTTCGAGGCCCACCCGGCTCGGTTGTGTGACCCCGGTCCGTCTGGAACGGTCCCCGTCCCGTCCCCCTCGGAGTTCGCTCAGTGTCCACGTTCAGTCGCCGTTCCTTCCTCGCCCGCAGCGCCGCCGCGGGCGCCAGCGCCTCCGTCCTCGGCGCCGCCACCTCACGCGGCGCGACGAAGGTGCCGCTCACGCGCAGCGAGGAGCGCGTCGTGGTGATCGGCTCCGGCTTCGGCGGCGGCGTGAGCGCGCTACGGCTCGCCCAGGCCGGCGTGCCGGTGCTCGTGCTCGAGCGCGGCAAGCGCTGGCCGACCGGCCCGAACGCC
The DNA here is from genome assembly GCA_030655275.1 of Solirubrobacteraceae bacterium. Taxonomy (GTDB): domain Bacteria; phylum Actinomycetota; class Thermoleophilia; order Solirubrobacterales; family Solirubrobacteraceae; genus JAGIBJ01. Next base: position 9,265 of record JAURVW010000925.1, on the reverse strand, counting down.
GACACCTTTCCGTCGATCAACGGGATCGACAAGCGCATGCTCTGGTACGGCTCGAACCCGAACCTCTACGGCAAGACGTACCTGCTGCCCAAGTACGCGGGCCTGCTCGACGCCGTCGCCGGCGACAACATGGTGGCCCTCTGCGCAGCGGGCGTCGGCGGTGGCTCGCTGGTCTACCAGGGCATGACGCTGCAGCCGAGCGCCGACGTGTTCAACCGCGTGCTTCCCGAGCAGCTCGACTACGCACGCATGAGCCGCGAGCACTACCCGCGCGTTGCCCGGATGCTGAAGGTGGCCGGCGCTCCCGACGAGCTCATCGCGAGCGTGCCGTACAAGGCCCCGCGCATCTTCAAGCGCAACGCCGAGCGGGCCGGCTACGGGGTGGAGAAGATCCCGATGCCGATCGACTGGAACTTCGCGCTTGCCGAGCTGCGTGGCGAGATGAAGGCGTCGTACACCAACAGCGCCGGCTCGCTGGGCGTCAACAACGGGGGCAAGCAGACGGTCGACGTCACCTACCTGCAGCAGGCCGAGCTCACCGGCCGCGTGACCGTCGCGCCGCTGCACCACGTGACCGGCATCAGCAGGAACCCGGCCGGCAAGTGGGTGATCGCCGTCGACCACACCGACGTGAACGGTCGCCTGATCGAGCAGAAGCTGATCACCGCCAAGTCGCTGATCATGGCGGCCGGCAGCCTGAACACCACGAAGCTGCTGATGACGGCGGCGGGTCGCGGCGACATCACCGACCTGCCCGACGAGCTCGGCCAGGGCTGGGGCACCAACGCCGACCGCATCTACGTGTGGGAGAACTTCGCCGACGACTTCGGCCCCAAGCAGGGCGGACCGGTGGTCTACGGGAGCAAGGAGTGGGGCGATCCGGCGCTCGCGAACACCGTGATCCAGGCCTCGCTGCCGGAGCTCGGTCCGCTCACGCACCACTCCACGATGCTCGTCGGTTTCGGGGTCTCGGAGGCCCGAGGCAAGTTCATCTACGACGCGAAGAAGGACCAGGCGCTGCTGCGCTGGCCCAAGGACGGCGACAAGGCCGTGCACGCCCAGATCGCCAGGCGCGTGAAGAAAATAGCCGGGCCGTGGAGCGCGCTGATCGACACGAACACGATCATGCCGTCGACCTGGCACCCACTCGGCGGCGCATGCATGGGCACCGTCTGCGATCTGGAGGGGCGGGTACGGGGCCAGCGCGGCCTGTACGTGCTCGACGGTGCGCTCATCCCGGGCTCGACGGCGGCGTGCAACCCGTCGATGACGATCGCCGCCGTCGCCGAGCGGGCGATGGACGAGATCGTTAGGGACGACGTCGGCACGATCATCTGAGCCGGCCTCGTGCCGGTGGTGCCTAGGCCTCGCTGCGGTGACGCCGCCGATATCGACGCGCGAAGAGCATGCGCTGGACGCCCAGGGTGACGCTCCCGGCGACCACGATCCCGGTGAGGTTCGCGGCGAGCTGCACCGTGGCCTCGACGAACGCGCCGCTATCGGCATACGCGATCGCGGCGCCCATGCCGGCCATGGACGGCACGGTGGCGACGGAGATCAGCACGCCGACCAGCGCCCCGGCGTGGGCGGTCGTGAGGGCGAGGATCCCGGCGGTGCCCGCGAGGATCGCGACGAGGACGACCGACCAATCGGGCATCGAGACCAAGGCCGAGAGGGCGTTGCCGTCGGGGTGGTAACCGCCCGCCGGCACGCCTGCCCAGCGGAGCAGCGCGACCAGGGCGGCCGTCGAGGCGACCGCGAGGGGGATGCCGGCGGCCAGGGAGCGTGCGGCGCGGCGCACCAGGAGTGCGTCGCCCAGGACGGCACCCACCACGATGCCCGCCAGCGGTCCGAACTCGGGGCCGACGACCATCGCGCCCACCATCAGGATCTCGGACTGCGTCAGCAGGGCGACGGCGCCGATCATGACCGCGACGTCGAGCAGGCCGAGGAAGACGCCGCTGAGGTCGGCGGACTCGGTGGTGCGTTCGTGCACCTCTTCCCAGATCACCGCGTCGTCCTCGGCGCCGCTGGCCGCCACGGCGGCGCTACGGCCGCCGCTCGAGATCTCCGCGCTGGTCTGCGACAACGAGATCGATCCGTCGGCGGTGACGCCCAGGCGCTGCAGACCAAGGACGACGGCCGACGCCTCCTCGCGAGCCACGTCGGCGACGATCACATCGCCGGCCGGACGCACGGCCGCACCCGGGAACCGCGCGAGATTCGTGACGCACGGATCGCTCCCGAGCTGCTCCAGGACCCGATCGGCGAGCTCGCCCGAACAGATGATTTGCGCGCGGACCATGGCCCGGGCGACCCTAGAGCACACTCCCCCCGCCGGGACTAGCCTGGAGGGTATGAGCGTCGCCTCCAAGCCCCTGTTCGCCTTCGACAACACCTACGTCCGCGAACTCCCGGAGCTCGCGCAGCCGTGGCAGGGCGCGGAGGTCGAGTCGCCGGTGATCCTGGCGCTGGGCGCGCAGCTCGCCGCCGAACTCGGCCTGGATCCCGAGCGCCTGCAGTCGCCGGAGGGCGCCGCGGTGCTCTCCGGCAGCACGGCGCCGGAGGGCGCGGAACCGGTCGCGATGGCCTACGCCGGCCATCAGTTCGGTGGCTACTCGCCGGTGCTCGGCGACGGGCGCGCGCTGCTGCTCGGCGAGGTGATCGACCGCCACGGCGTGCGTCAGGACGTCCACCTGAAGGGGTCGGGCAAGACCCCGTTCGCGCGCGCCGGCGACGGCAAGGCGGCGATCGAGCCGATGCTGCGCGAGTTCGCGATCAGCGAGGCGATGCATGCGCTCGGGATCCGAACGGCCCGTTCGCTCGCGGTCGTCGCCACGAACGAGCCGGTGCGCCGCGAGACGCTGCTCCCCGGTGCGGTGCTCACCCGGATCGCGGAGAGCCACCTGCGCGTCGGCACGTTCGAATTCGTCGCCGCGCAGGGAGACGAGGCGCTGCTGCGCAAGCTCACCGACTACGCGATCGCGCGCCACCACCCGGAGGCCGCCGAGGCCGAGCGGCCGGCGCTCGACTTCTATCGGCGCGTGGTGGAGGCGCAGGCCGATCTCGTCGCGAGCTGGATGCTCGTCGGCTTCGTGCACGGCGTGATGAACACCGACAACGTCGCGATCTCCGGTCAGACGATCGACTACGGCCCGTGCGCGTTCATGGACGCCTACGACCTGCAGACCGTCTTCTCCTCGATCGACTCGGGAGGCCGGTACGCGTATGGCAACCAGCCGATGATCGCCCAGTGGAACCTGGCCCGGCTCGGCGAGGCGCTGCTGCCCCTGATCGGCGCGAGTCGGAGCGCCGTCGAGGAGCTCGAGGCCGTGCTCCACGGCTTCACCGTCCGCTACCGCGAGACCTTCACGGCCGGCATGGGCCGCAAGCTCGGTCTGAAGCCCGGCGCCCCGGATCTCGACCTGCTCGTCGACGACCTCCTCCTGCTCCTGCAGAACCAGAAGCCCGACTTCACCCAGTTCTTCCGCGGGCTCTCGGCGTCGCTCACGGGCAGCGACGCCCGCGTACGCGCGCAGTTCCCGGAGGTCGACGGGTTCGACCGCTGGGCCGCGCGCTGGCGCGAGACGCTCGCCGAACAGGGCGTCTCGCACGCCGACGCCGCCGAGCAGATGGACCGCGTGAACCCGGTCTACATTCCGCGCAACCACCTCGTGCAGGAGGCCCTCGACGCCGCCACCGGTGGCGACCTCGCGCCCTTCGCGGCGATGCTCAAGGTGCTCGAAGAGCCGTTCACGGAGCGACCGGGACTCGAGGCCTGGGCCGCGCCGCAGCAGGACGACCCGGGCACCTTCCGCACGTTCTGCGGCACCTGAGCGAGCCCTCCTAGCCTGGCCAGCATGAGCTCGACCGACCAGCCGCAGGGCAATGTGACGCCGATCGCCTCGGCGGCCGATCCGATCGACCCGCGGGTGCGGATCGGGCACGTGCACCTGCGTACCGCCGACATCGACCGGGTGAAGGCGTTCTACGTCGACATCCTCGGCTTCGACGTGATCCAGGAGGCGCGCGACGTGCCGGGGTGGGGGACGACGGGCGACATCCTCTTCCTGTCGGCCGGCGGCTACCACCATCACCTGGGCTTCAACACGTGGAAGTCGAAGGGCGGCCCGCCGACGCCGGACGGACACGCCGGCCTGCACCACGTGGCGTTCAACTACCCGGAGCGGGCCGCCCTCGGCGACGCGATCCGTCGTCTCCGCGACGCCGACTGGCCGCTGCGACAGGTCGCCGACCACGGCACCCACCTCGCGATCTACGTGACCGATCCCGACGGCAACGACGTCGAGCTCGTCTGGGACCGCCCCATGGAGCAGTGGCCGCGCGACGGGGAGGGCCACGTGACGATGACCATGGACGGCACCGTCGACCTTGACGGCCTCGTCGCCGAATCAACCGCCGCGAAATCCTGAACGACCCCGTCGGCGGAATACCACCTCCAAGCTGCTCATCTTCGAGGCCGGCGCCTGAAGCCGCGGCCGGGGCCTCAGGCCCCGGCGTACTGCGCGTCGGTGACGTGCTCGCCCCACGTGACGGGGCTGCCGGACTCGTCGTTCTGCTGGATCGCGAGGTGCACCATGAAGCGCGTCGGGGCCGCGCCGTGCCAGTGGTTCTCGCCGGGTTCGAAGAAGACGCGGTCGCCCGGGCGGATCTCCTCGATCGGGCCGCCTTCGCGCTGGGCGAGGCCCACGCCCTCGGTCACGAAGATCGTCTGCCCGTGCGGGTGCGTGTGCCAGGCGGTCCGGGCGCCGGGGGTGAAGTGCACGGAGGCGGCCGCGTAGGTGGAGGTGCCGGCCGGCGCGGCGACGGCGTCGACGTACACGTCGCCGGTGAACCAGTCGGCGGGGCCCTTCATCGTGTCGATGCTGCTGCGGGTGATCTGCATGGCGCTCCTTGGCTGAGTGCGAGGCAGGCTAGGAGAACTCAGGCGACGGCCTGCCTCGGGGGCGCCGAGCCGTCGCCGACCTTGCCGTCTTCGTCTGACGCCTCGCGGCGCGCCGCCGTGTACCGGTTCTCCGGGACCGGCAGCCCGAGGTTGCCGCGCAGCGTCGTGGCTTCGTAGTCCGTCCGGAACAGGCCGCGCTCGCGGAGGATCGGCAGGACGTCGGCGGCAAAGCGATCGAAGTCGCGCGGGATCGTGACGGCGAGGATGAAGCCGTCGGCGGCACGCCCCTCGAACCACGCCTGGATCTGATCGGCGACGGTCCGTGCGGTGCCGATGAACGCCGAGCGGTACTGCCGCTCGAGGTACTGGACGGTCTGGCGCAGCGTGAGTCCGCCCGCGGCGGCGGCCTCCTGCACGTGGTCGGCAACGGTGCGGCTCCCGGTGGCGGCGAGATGGGCGACGTCCGGGAACGGGGCGTCCGGGTCGTACTGCGAGAAGTCGTGCCAGCCGTACGGCCGGCCGAACTCGGCCAGCGAGCGATCGAAGTCCTTCGCCGCGAACGCCGCATCCTCGAGGGCCTGTGCCTCCTCGTCGGTGTCGGCGAGCACGACCGTCAGGGCCGGCAGGATCAGGACGGCGTCCGGGTCACGGCCCTTGTCGGCGGCCCGCCGCTTCATCTCCGCGTAGAACGCCTGCCCGGCCTCGAGCCCGCGCGGCATGGTGAAGATCCCTTCGCCGACCGAGGCGGCGAGATCGCGCCCCTCTTCCGAGTCTCCCGCCTGGAACACCACGGGCTGGCCCTGGACCGATCGCTCGGCGTTGAGCGGCCCCGTCACGGAGAAGTGCTCGCCACGATGGTCGAGGTCGTGGAGTCGCGAGCGGTCGAGGAACACGCCGGCCTCCTTGTCGCGCGGAAAGGCGTCGTCCTCGTAGGAGTCCCACAGCCCGCGCACCACCTCGACGTGCTCGCGGGCCCGGCCGTAGCGGGTCTCGTAGTCGAGATGGCCGTCGCGGCCATAGAGCCCGGCCGTGCCGATGTCGAGGCTCGTCACCACGTTCCAACCCGCGCGGCCGCGCGACAGCAGGTCGAGCGAGGCCAGCTGCCGGGCGACGTGGAACGGCTCGGTGTACGACGTGGTGATCGTCGCCGCGAGCCCGATGTGGCTCGTCACCGCGGCGAGCGCCGAGAGCAGCGTGAGCGGCTCGAAGCGGTTCAGGTAATGGGGCGGCGAGTCGCGGCTGATGAACTGGCTGTCGGCGACGAAGACGAAGTCGAGCTTCGCCTCCTCGAAACGCCGCGCCAGCCCGGTGACCCAGCCCAGGTCGACGCTTGCGTCGCCCGGCACGTCGGGATCGAGCCAGCTCGTCTGATCGCCGGGGCCGCCGACGCCCTGGATCAACGCTCCGAACTTCAGTTGCCTCTGACTCATGGTTCCCTCGCTCGTCTCGGTGCGTGCGGGGAGGCCCCGCGAGAGGAGCGACGCTACGTCGGAACCGGTTCAACGCCCGTTCAATCGCGGGCTGGGCGGCCAACCGCGGCCCGAATGGGGAAACCCGGGTCGTGTTCCCTCGCGAGACCCGACGGCCGAGATCGAAACGGACCATGGTCCCGGTCGCTGAGAGCTACCGGGACCGTGGTCCGTTTCGATGAAGAGCGGTGGCGGCTCGTCGGTCGTCGACCCGGGGCGGCCGACGACCGCGCCCGCTACTCGGGCTGCGTGACCTTCGTGGCCGGGTCGCCGTCGGCGGCGGCCGCGAGGGTCTCGACCTGGTTGTCGAGGATCCAGGTGAGGCTCAGCGTGCTGGCGAAGCCGAGGGCGGCTGCGAACTCGCCGGCGACCGGCAGGTAGACGATCCGGCCTTCTTTCACGGCGTCCAGACGACCGACGACCGCGTTCTTGGTGATCTCGTCCTCGTCGCCGTACATGAGCACGAGGTCTTGGTCGAGCAGACGGAACTGCTCCTGGCTGAACTGCGCGTAGAACGCATCCTTGGCCAGGGCGTCGATCTCCTTCGGCACCTCGAACCCGAGGTCGGTGAGGAAACGGCTGCGCGTGTCCTGCGTGGCGTAGGCGCCATAACCGTCCGGGCCGCCGTACCCGAGGATCGCCGACGCCCCCTTGAAGGTCGGGTTCTCCTCGGCGACCTTCGCGAACTTCGCCTTCACGTCGTCGATCGCCTTCTTGGCCTGCGCGTCACGCCCGAGCGCCTTGCCGACGAGCGCCTGCTGCTCATCCCACGGCATGCCGAAGTCGATGTAGTCGCCGGACTGCGCGACCGTCGGCGCGATCTTGGAGAGACGCTCGTAGTCGGCCTTCTTGAGTCCGGCGTTGATCGCGAAGATGAGGTTCGGGCGGGCGGCGGCGACGGCCTCGAAGTTGATCTCCTGGCCACCGACGACCTTCGGGACGGCCCCCTTCAGCGCATCCTGGGCCCACGGGCGCTTGCGCCAGTCGTAGCCGCCGAGGAAGTCACCGACGCCAACCGGCACGACGCCGACCGCGAGGACCGGATCCTGGTCGGTGTAGCCGAGGGCGACGACGCGCTCGGGGGCCGCATCGATCGTCGTCGAGCCGTACTTGTGCTCGACCGTGACGGGGAAGCTGCCCGTCTCCGCGGCCGCCGGGCCCGAGTTGGCGCCCCCGGTGGAGGAGTCGCTGTCGTCTCCGCCGCAGGCCGCGAAGGCGACGGCGAGGAGCACGGCCGCCATGAGGGCGGCCAATCGCTTGAGGGTGATCACTGGGTTCTCCTGGGTTTGAGCGTGGGGATGCAGAGCGGGGTGGCGGTGACCGGATCCGGCACCACCTGCGCCTCGAGGCCGAACACGTCCCGCACGAAGCGCGGGTCGACGATGTCGGTCGGGGCACCCACCGCGTGCAGGCGGCCGTCGACGAGGGCGACGAGCTGGTCGGCGTAACGGCACGCCTGGTTGAGGTCGTGGAGCACCATCACGACGGTGCGGCCGTGATCGGCGACGAGCCCGTCGAGCAGCTGCAGGACGTCGACCTGATGGGCGAGGTCGAGGAAGGTGGTCGGCTCGTCGAGCAGGATCAGTTCGCTGCGCTGCGCGAGGGTCATCGCGATCCACGCGCGCTGCCGCTGGCCCCCGGAGAGCTCGTCGATCGGTCGGTCGCGCAGCTCGAGGATGGCCGTCGCCTCCAGCGCCTCCTCGACGGCGGTCTCGTCCTCCGGCGACCACTGCCGGAAGAGGCCCTGGTGGGGAAAGCGGCCGCGCGCGACGAGGTCCTCGACCGTGAGCCCGTCCGGCGCGACCGGCCCCTGCGGCAGAATGCCGAGCCGCCGGGCCACGTCCCGTGACGGGCGGTCGCGGATCTCCTTTCCGTCGAGCAGGACGCTGCCGCCCGAGGGCTTCAGCAGACGGGCAAGGGTGCGCAGGAGGGTCGACTTGCCGCAGCCGTTGGCGCCGATGATCGCCGTCACCTTCGCCGGCGGGATCGTGAGATCGAGGCCGTCGATCACGTGCCGGTCGCCGTAGCCGACGCGCAGGTCGCGGCACTCCAGCGGCGCAGCGGTCGAAGGGTCGGCTTTGGTCATCCAGCGGCTCCCAGCCGGTTGGCTCGCCTGAGCAGGAACAGGAAGTAGGGCGCCGCGACGATCGACGTGACGAGACCGACCGGCACCTCGGTCGGACTGAAGATCAGCCGGGTCGCGAGGTCGCAGCCGAGCACCATCACGGCGCCGACGAGCGCAGCGGCCGGCAGCAGGCTCTGCGACGAGCGCGACCGCAGCAGACGGCGCGCGAGGTGCGGCGCGATGAAGGCGACGAAGCCGATCGGGCCGGCCGACGCGACCGCCACGGCGGTGAGCACGATCGCGAGCAGCAGCATCCCGGTACGGGTGCGCTCGACATGGAGGCCGAGACTCCGCGCGAGATCGTCGCCGAGCGTGAGGGCGTCCATGCGGCGGGCGAGGCCGAGCGCGAGGGGCACGAGCACGGCGAGGACGACGGCGAGCGGGACGACCTGGTCCCACGAGCGGCCGTTGACGGTGCCGACGAGCCACACGTAGGCGTCGGAGACCTCGAAGATCCGCCCCTGCGTGAGGACGTAGGAGATGCCGGCATTCGTGAGCGCCGCGATGCCGATCCCGACGAGCACGATCCGGTAGCCCTCCACACCGCCGCGCCAGGCCAGGAGATAGAGGGCCAGCCCGGCGACGAGCGCGCCGCCCAGCGCCGCGAGCGGGACGGCGGCCGGTGCGTCGGCTGAGCCGAGGATGATCAGCGTCGCTGCGGCGACCGACGCGCCGCCGGACACGCCGACGACGTCGGGCGACACGAGCGCGTTGCGGGTCACCTCCTGGAAGATCGCGCCGGCCATCCCGAGCGCCGCGCCCGCG
>JAURVW010000916.1 GCA_030655275.1 Solirubrobacteraceae bacterium | reverse complement strand
TGCGCATCAAGCTCCCGTCGGTGAAGACGCTCGGTATCGAGCTTGCCGGTGGTGCGAACTGCCAGGCCAAGCAGATCTCGTCGATCAACCTCAAGAGCACGCAGGCGGAGTTCCTGCCGACCGAGGGTGGCCCGATCGCCGGCACGTTCTCGATCAGCGCCCTCACCGGCTGCGGCTTCCTGAACAACCTGGTCTCGCCGCTGACCGCGGGCTCGGGCAACGCGATCGCGCTGAACCTGATCAACCCGTAAGCGCATGAGGTGGTCCGGACGCCAATCGGCGTTCGGACCGCCACCTCGCTTCACCGAACGGTGCGGTCCCGCAGCAACACGCTGCGGGGCCGCACCGTTCGTCGTTCCGGGCTGACCGCCGCTGCGCGCGAGGTTCGTCCGGGCCCTCTGGTCGGCTGACCGGCGCGAGGTTATGGTCGGTCTTGCGTGCGCCGCTCGGCCCTGATCCACCTCGCCTCTCGCGTCCTACCGCGCCGGAGCAGGGAGCTGGCCCTCGCCGGCTTGGTCGGCGCCACCACCTTCGGCGCGCTCCCCGCCGCGGCGGCCGCCGCCGTACTGCGCCCGCTGACCGTGGCCGGCACCTGGGCCTCGGCTCCGATCCACGCCGCCTCGCCCGTCGGCGACGGGCGGCTCTTCGTCGTCGAGCGCGGCGGCGTCGTACGGATCATGCAGAACGGCGTACTGCAGTCCCCGGCGTTCCTCACGGTGCCGAACGTCGACACGTCCGGCGAGCGGGGCCTGCTCTCGATCGCGTTCCCGATCGACTACGCCACGAGCGGCCGGTTCTACGTGTTCGCGTCGATCGCCGGCACCCCGGCGCAGACCAGGGTGATCGAGTACCGCGTGAGCTCGAACGACCCGAATCTCGCCGACCCGACCTCCGCGCGCACCGTCCTCGCCCAGGATCTCGGCAGCGCCGGCAACCACAACGGCGGGCAACTCGCCTTCGGCGGCGACCGCAAGCTCTACGTGACCCTCGGCGACAACGCCGCTCGCGAGCGAGCCCAGTCGATGGGCAGCCTCCTCGGCAAGGTGCTGCGGATCGACCCGCTCGACCCCGATGGGAGCGGCCCGCTCACCTACGCGGTGCCGGCCGACAACCCCTTCTCCGGGAGTCCGGTGTGGGCGCTCGGTCTGCGCAACCCGTACCGCGCGGCGTTCGACGACCGGGGTCGTCTCGTGATCGCCGACGTGGGCGAGTCGACCGTCGAGGAGATCAACATCGGCCAGGCCGGCGCCAACTACGGATGGCCCACCTGCGAGGGAACCTGCCGGGTGGCCGGGCTGACGAATCCCTTCCACACGTACCTGCACACCGGTGCCCGCGCGGGCTGCTCGATCACCGGCGGCATCGTCGTGCGGGACGCCCGGCTCACCGGGCTTGCCGGGCGCTACCTGTTCGGCGACTACTGCCAGGGCGACACCCGCACGGTCGACCTCGGACCCGCCGGCCCGGACGCGCGCGCCGAGACCATCAGCACGAAGATCAACGGGCTGATCGGGTTCGCCGAGGATGCGCGCGGCTGCGCCTACGTGATCGGCAACGGCACGGTCTCGCGGATCGCCACGACGCCATCGGACCCGCCGGCCTGCGATCTGACGACCTTCCTCGACGCCTCCGTCTACCCGCCGCCACCGCCGACGCCCGCACCCGTTCCGACGCCGACCGTGCCGGCGCCCTCGCCGACCCCGCCAGCGCCCGCGGGCCCGGATGTCTCACCGATGCCCGCCGCCGCGACCCCGACCCCGGTTGCGGTTATGGCCACACCGATCCCGACGCCCAAGGCGACACCGAAGCCGTTCGTGGTCCCACGCAACTGCGTGCGCTCGGGGCAGATGTCGATCCGCTCCAGCAAGGGCAGGATCCAGACGGTCCGGCGCGTGAGCGGCAAGCGGACCATCGCCGTGAAGTTCAAGCGCAACGGCGTGCGGGTCGAGGTGCGCTCGCTGCCGTCCTCGGCGCGGGTCACACTCCGCACGACGGTCAGGACGCCTGGAGGACGCACGCTCGTCTTCCGCAAGACCTACCGCGCCTGCCGCTGAGAACCCTCGGGACCGCTGGTCCCGACGCCGGTGACGGTCGCGTCGCCGCGGGGAGGTCGAGGCGCCCCATCGGGCGGCGCGTGCTCAATGGCTCGGCGCCCGACCCTCGGGGGAGTTGGGGCCGGGCGCCTCGCCGCGCCGGATCATGGCGTATTGACAGGCGGCACGGACGGGTCAAAGCGACGTTCTGGCGCCAAATCCCGGGCAAACCGTCGGGCACACGCTCAACGTGCCCCGGAAACACGGGGGAATCCGGCCGGGCGGCCGGAGGTCCGGTACGCCCTGTGAAAGCTGCGTCACACGGGTTGTTGACGCTCGCTCAACGAACAGGATCGGCGCAGCCTCCGGGCCCGGCCCGACGGTCTACGCCGACGCAGCCGCGAGCACGGTCAGGGGATCGGTGTAGGCGAAGCCCGTCGCGGCGGCGACGGCCTCATGAGTGACGACGCCGCCGGCGACGTTCACGCCGGGCGCCAGTCCCGGGATCCGCTCGATCGCGCCCACCGGGCCGTGTTCGGCGAGCGCCACGGCGTAGGGAAGCGTCGCGTTCGTGAGCGCGTAGGTGGACGTGATCGGCACGGCTCCGGGCATGTTTGCCACGCAGTAGTGCGTGATGCCGTCGACCTCGTAGGTGGGATCCGCGTGCGTGGTGGGGTGGGAGGTCTCGAAGCAACCGCCCTGGTCGATCGACACGTCGACGAGCACGGCACCGGGCTTCATCAGCGCGAGCTGCGCACGGGTGATCACGTGCGGCGCCTTCGCGCCCTGCACGAGCACGGCGCCGATCACGAGATCGACCTCCGGCAGGCGCTGCTCGATCTCCAGCGTGGTGGCAAAACAGGTGGAGGCCTGGCCGTTGAGGATGTGCTCGAGGTCGCGCAGACGATCGATGTTGCGGTCGTAGATGTAGACCTCCGCGCCCATGCCGAGGGCGACCGTCGCGGCGTTCGTGCCCACCACGCCGCCACCGATCACCATCACCTTGCCGGCCGCGACACCGGGCACGCCGCCGAGCAGCACGCCCCGCCCGCCGAGCGGCTTCTCGAGGATGAAGGCGCCGGCCTGGGTGGCGATGCGACCCGCGACCTCGCTCATCGGTGCCAGCAGCGGCAGACGGCCGTTCCTGTCGAGGACGGTCTCGTACGCGATGCACGTGGCGCCGGACTCCACGAGGCTCTTCGTGAGCTGCGGATCCGGGGCGAGGTGGAGGTAGGTGAAGAGGAGATGGTCGGGGCGCAGGCGCGCGACCTCGACCGGCTGGGGCTCCTTCACCTTCACGATCATCGTGGCCGCTTCGAAGACGGCGTCGGCGTCGGGGAGTATCCGAGCCCCCTGGGCGACGTAGTCGGCATCCGCGATGGCCGAGCCTTCGCCGGCCCCGGCCTGGACCACGACCTCATGACCGAGATCGGTCAGCTCGCGCACCCCGGCGGGCGTCATCGCGACGCGGTACTCGTGGTTCTTGATCTCGGTCGGGACGCCGATCTTCATCGCGTTCGCTCCAGGGCGTGGGGTGGTCGGATCTTCTGCGCGTCGCGGCCCTCGCGAGGGCCGCGTGGTCGGCCTACAACCGACCGGCCGCCTGCGTGAGCACCTTGCGGAGCACGGTTCCGATGAACTCGAACTCCTCCGGGCCCGCGATCAGCGGCGGCGAGAGCTGGATGACCGGGTCGCCGCGGTCGTCGGCGCGGCAGATCAGGCCCTCTTCGTAGAGGGCGCCGGAGAGGAAGCCGCGGAGCAGGTCCTCGGACTCGGCGTCGCTGAAGGAGGCCTTCGTGTCCTGGTCCTTCACGAGCTCGATCGCGCGGAAGTAGCCGTCGCCACGCACGTCACCGACGATCGGGATGTCGCGCAGCCCGTTCAGCATCGCCTCGAAGGCGGGCGCGTGCTCGCGCACATGGCCGTTGAGGTCCTCGCGCTCGAAGATCTCGATGTTGGCCAGCGCGCAGGCGGCCGCCACCGGGTGCCCGGCGAACGTGAAGCCGTGCACGAAGGACTTGTGGCCGTGGGAGAACGGTTCGAAGACCTTGTCGCTCGCGATCACCGCACCCATCGGGGCGTAGGCGCTCGTGATGCCCTTCGCCGTCGTGATGAGGTCGGGCTGGTAGCCGAAGCGCTGCGCGCCGAACCACTCGCCGAGACGGCCCCACGAGCAGATCACCTCGTCGGAGATCATCAGCACGTCGTACCGGTCGCAGATCTCGCGCACGCGCTGGAAGTAGCCCTCGGGCGGCGTGAAGCAACCGCCGGCGTTCTGCACCGGCTCGAGGATCACGGCCGCGACGGTGTCGGGGCCCTCGAAGAGGATGCGTTCCTCGATCGCGTTCGCCGCCCAGAGCGGGTCGCGGTTCGGGTCGTCCGGGAGGTGGTAGGTGTTCGTGTTCGGGACGTGGCAACCACCGGGCGTGAAGGGTTCGAACGGTGCGCGCAGGCCCGTGATGCCGGTCGCGGCGAGCGCGCCCATGGTGGTGCCGTGGTACGCGGTGTCGCGCGCGATCAGCTTCACCTTGAGCGGATTGCCCGTCTCCTTGTGGTACTGGCGGGAGAGCTTGATCGCCGACTCGACGGCCTCGCCGCCGCCGGACGTGAAGAACACGCGGTTGAGGTCGCCCGGGGCCAGCGACGCGATCTTGGCCGCGAGCTCGATCGCCCGCGGATGGGTGTACGACCAGTTCGTGAAAAAGCCGAGCTCCTTGACCTGCTTGGCCATCGCCTCGCCGAGCTCCTCGCGGCCGTGGCCGACGTTCACGCAGAACAGGGCCGAGAGCCCGTCGAGGTAGCGCTTGCCCGACGCGTCGTAGACGTAGCAGCCCTCGCCCCGCGTGATGATCGGGATCTGATGCTCCTCGTCGTACGCCCCCATGCGCGTGAAGTGCATCCAGAGGTGCCGCTGCGCGAGGGCGTTCAGCTCCGTCCCACTGCGCTGCGTCGTGACCTGCTGCTCGGTTCCCATGGCCATGGCTCCACGCTAACCCCGTGGGCCCGCCGGTCCAATGGGCGGACTGCACGCATGGCCGAGGGGATGAGTGACGGAGCGTCTGCCGGCTCGCGAGCGCCCGGCGCGGCGCCGCTCAGCCGGCGGTGTCGGGGCCGATCTCGCCGCGCGGATCCTCGAAGCGCGGGCGGGGCTTGGCCGGGACGCCCGGCTCGGTCTGGATCAGCTCGGGGGCCGTCCCCGCGTTCTGCGGCCCCATGACGTCGCAGGCTGCCCGCAGCGCGGCCTTGTCGGCGTACTGGGAGCGGTCGGCGCGGCGGATGAGGTTCGACGCCGTCTCCTTGCCGTCCCACAGTGCGCCGCCGATCGAGGCGCCAGGCCCGTGGGGCGTCACGCGCCGCAGGCGCTCGATGATGTGGTTCATCTCGTGTTCGTCGCAGGTGGGGAGCAGGACCGCGAACTCGTCGCCGCCCAGACGCGAGAGCAGGTCGCCGGCGCGCAGGGCATCGGCCCAGGCGCCCGACGTGTTGATGAGGACGTGGTCGCCGGCCTCGTGACCGAGGAGGTCGTTGACGGCCTTGAACTCGTTGAGGTCGATCATCACGAGCGCGAGCGGGTAGTCGCCGTCGCTCGCGCGGCGCAGTGCGAGCGGCAGCTCGGCATCGAAGGCGCGTCGGTTGGAGATGCCGGTGAGGGGATCGATCAGGGCGGCCCGCTCGAGCTGCGCGAGCGACTCGCGGCGACGCAAGGAGATCGCGGCCTCGTGCGCGACGAGGCCGGCGAGCTCGGCCTTGCGCTCCGAGAGCGACGGCACGTGGTGGTCCCAGCCGACGGCGAGCACGCCGAGCACCCCGCCGGCGCCGACGATCGGCTGCAGGATGCACGACTGCAGGCCCGTCTCGCGGACGAGTTGCTGGTTCGTGCCGGGGGCGCCGTGGCACTCGCTGAGGAACTGCGGCTGCCCGGAGACGAAGGCGAGGGCGGACACCGACGGATCGGTGTTCAGATCGATCACGGTGGTGAGCAGCGACGGGTTCGACGCGACCGTCGTGAGGAGATGCGTGCGCGTGCGGTCGGGCTCCATGATCGTCACGAGCGTGGCGTCGGTCAGCGCCATGGCCGCGTCGACGACGGCCTGCCGGGAGTCGTCGAGCGAGGCCACCTTCTGGGCGAGCCGACGGAGGGCGTCGAGTTCGAGCCGGTTGCGCTCGAGGGCGGCGGCCGTCGCGCGGGCTTCGGTGATGTCGGTGCCCGAGCACACCATGCCGGTCGGGTTGCCGTGGCGGTCGACCACGAAGGTCGCCCACCACTGCACGGCGCGGAGCGAACGGTCGCGGGTCAGCACCTCGTTCTCGTACTCCTGGGGAGCGCGCACGAGTTCACCGAACTCGCGGTAGCGGTCGAAGGTCGCGCGGAAGAGTCGACGGGCGTCGTCGCGGTAGCGGTCGGGCAGCGCGAGCTCGAACCACTCCCGGCCGAGGATCTCGTGCTCCTCCATGTCGAGCGTGAGGCAGGCCTGCCGGTTGGCGACCGTCACGACGCCCGCCCGATCGAGCACGAGCATGATCGTGCCGGCGACCGCGAGGAAGGCCTCGGTGGCGTTGCGCTGCTGCTCGGCGATGTGCCGGCTCGAGCGCTGGTCGCGCCAGAGGGTGCTGAGGGCGACCGCCGTGACGAGGGTGGTCGCCACGGCGGTGCCGATGGTGATCCAGCGGTCCTCGACCGTCGCGAAGGCGAGGCCCACGAGTGCCGGATCGACAAGTGTGAAGACGACCGTCGCAGCGGCGAGCGCGGCGAACGAGACGGCGAGGACGACGCCCCGCTCGTAGAGGGCGATCACGCAGAGGACCGCGACCATCACGAGGTTCGCCCGCACGGATTCGCCGAACACGGCCACCGTGAAGATCGTGAGCGTCACGAGCGAGAGTGCGGAGGCGGCGGCGACGGCTGTGGCGCCCCGGTAGGGCAGAGCGCTCACGAAGGCCGGCCCGCAGAGAGCGACGGCCGGGACGATCAGCCAGGCGACGGGGACGTTGCGCGCTGCGGCGCCGATGGCGAGGCTCACCGCAAAGGCGCCGATCAGCGCGACGACGGAGGCATGTCGACGGGCCCACGGCGGCTGAGCGATTTGCTTGCCAGGCATATTAGAAGTTGTCGGACCAGTGGATGAGTGCTTGAGTGCTGGGCCGAAAGTTCATGTTCTCGCCCCGTTCAGCCCCGGCCACGCGGTCGGCCCGGGTTGATCAGTCCCCTGGATCGTCGGTGCGCGGGTCCTCGAACCGTGGGCGCATCCGTCCGCCTTCGTGCCACGACTCCGGCATGAGGACCGGCTGCCGGCGATCCTCTGCGAGTTCTCGCGACCGGCCGCGCGACCTGCCGCGGGCCTTGTCGACGTACTGCTCGGCGTCGGCGCGACGGATGAGGCTGGCGGCGGTCTCCGTGCCGTCCCAGATCGCGCCGCCGACGCTGGTGCCCGGTCCGTGTGGCGTCGCGCGGCGGAGCCGGTCGATGATCTGGGCCATCTCCGGCTGGTCGCAGGTGGGGAGGAGGACGGCGAACTCGTCGCCGCCCAGGCGGGCGAGCAGGTCGCCGGCGCGGAGGGCATCCGCCCAGGCGGTGGCGGCGCGGATGAGGACGTCGTCGCCGGCCTCGTGGCCGAGCACGTCGTTGACGGCCTTGAACTCGTTGAGGTCCATCACGACGAGCGAGAGGCCGTGGCCGGCCTCGGCCGCGCGGCGCAGCGCGAGCGGCAGTTCGGCGTCGAACGCGCGGCGGTTCGCGATGCCGGTGAGCGGGTCGACCAGGGCGGCTCGTGCGAGTTGCGCGAGCGACTCGCGTCGGCGCAGGGCGATCGATGCCTCGTGGGCGACGAGTCCGATCAGGAGGGCCTTGCGGTCCTGGAGGGAGTCGAGATGGTGGTCCCACGCGACCGAGAGCACGCCGACGGTGCCGTCCGCGCCGATGATCGGCTGGTGGAGGGCGGAGCCGGCGTTGCCGTCGGCCGCGGCGTCGGCGAGGCGGCGGTGCACGCCTGGGTCGGTCGTGAGGTTGCCCATGAACTGGGGCGTCCCGGCGGTAAAGGCGTTGCCGACCCGCGACGTCTCCCCACGGACCGCGATCTCGAAGCCCAGGACGCTCTCGTCGGTGCCGACGGTGTAGGTGAGGGTCTCGCGGGTGCGGTCGGGTTCGGCGATCGCGGCCATGCGGGCGCCGCTCACCTCGAGGGCGGCGTCGACGATCGCCTGGCGTGCGTCGTCGAGCGAGGCGACCTTCTGGGCGAGGTGGCGCAGAGCCGCGAGCTCGAGGTTGCCGCGCTGCAGGGAGGCCTTCGCCGCGCGCTCGTCGGTCACGTCGGTGCCTGCGCACACCATCCCGGTGGGCCGTCCCGTGCGATCGAACAGCAGCGTGCCCCACCAGGTGACGGCCCGTCGCTCACCGGAGCGGGCGACGATCTCGTTCTCGTAGCCCTCGTTGCCCTCGAAGATGTTGGCGTCCGGGTGGAATCCCTGGGCGTAGATCGCCCGCGCGGTGGCGGCGTGGCCCTCGGGGAGGGCGAGTTCGAACCAATCCCGGCCGAGGATCTCGTCCTCTTCGCGATCGAGCACGAGGCAGGCCTGGCGATTGGCGACCGTGACGATGCCCTTCGCATCGAGGACGACCACGATGGATCCGCTCACGGCGAGGAAGGCGCTGGCGGCGCGGCGCTCCTCCTGGGCGATGTGGCGAAAGCGGCGCTGCTCGACCCAGATCAGCGTGATCGCCACGGCCCCGAGGATCGTCGCGATGGTCCCGGAGATCGAGCGCGGGTCCACGTCGTCGGAGAGAAGTCCGGCGACGGTCGGGTCGACGAACGAGATGCCCGTCACGACGAAGGCCACGGCGGCGAAGGCGAGGAGGGTGACGACCCGGCGGTGGGGCAGGGCCAGGCGGCCCTCGTCGGTAGCGGTCCCAAACATGTCCAACGTGTGTCGGCTACGCGCCAGAGCGGCTTGAGCGGGCGGAGGCGCCTCGGCGGTTTGGGTCCGGTTTGAGTTGGGCGGGCGCGCGGAACGCCAGTAGCGTCGGGCCATGCGATTGCCAGGGCGCGACAGAGCGGACGGGTCCGGCGGAGCGGCCGTCGGCGGCCCGGGGTTGTGGCACGCCACGGCTCCGCCGCACCGCGCGAATCCGCCGCTCCGCGACGATCTCGAGGTCGATGTCGCCATCGTCGGCGGCGGGTTCTCGGGGCTCTGGACGGCCTATCACCTGCTCGCCGCCGAGCCGTCGCTGCGGGTCGTCGTGCTCGAGCGCGACGTGGTGGGCTTCGGCGCGTCCGGGCGCAACGGCGGCTGGCTCATGGCGGCGGCTCCCGCGAGCCTGCCGGTGTGGGAAAAGGCGTTCGGACTCCACGCCGTCGAGCGGGCCCAGGCCGTGCTGATCGACGCGGTCGGCGAGGTCGCCCAGGTCGTCTCCACGGAGGGCATCGACTGTGGTCTCCGCATCGCCGGGGGTGAGGTGACCGTGGCCCGCACGCCGGCCGAGGTCGCGCGGGTGAAGGCGCATCGTGAGGAGCTGATCCACTTCGGCTGGCCGGCTGAGGGGCTCTCGTGGCTGGAGCCGGCGGCCGTGGCCGAGCGCGTCGGGGCCGTCGGCACGCTCGGCGGGCTCGAGGTGAGGCCGTGCGGCACGCTGAATCCGGTTGCCCTCGTGCGCGGGCTGGCGGGGGCCGTCGAGCGGCTCGGTGGGCGGATCTGCGAGCGGACCGAGGCCGAGTCGATCGAGCCGGGCCTCGTGCGCTGCGGCGACGCCACCGTGCGCGCCGCGAAGATCGTGATGGCGACGGAGGCCTTCACCGTGCAGCAGCCGGGGGAAGGCCGGCGATACCTGCCGTTGGCGTCGACCATGATCGCGACCGCGCCGCTGCCGGCCGCCGTACGTAGCGAGATCGGCTGGAGCGGTGGCGAGGCCGTCGGCGACGCCCATCACCTCTTCTTCTACGCGCAGCTCACGCCCGAGGGGC
>JAURVW010000905.1 GCA_030655275.1 Solirubrobacteraceae bacterium | reverse complement strand
AGAACGATAAGCCTCAGTTTCCCTACAGTGTATCTGATATTGAACTACTCACGGGGTGCATCGGGAAAACAAAGAAGCCTATCGAATTCTTGCTTGCTGACCTGGTAACATTCGCAGGCTGACCGTTCCAACCCAAGTCGGTCAAGGATGGTGACGTGACCTCTGCTGTAATTTATCAGCCCGCGCTTTTTAAGCTGTTGAGCAGCATCGGTGACAGATGATCGGCGGACCCCCAACATCATGGCAAGAAAGTCTTGGGTCAGAGAAAATGAATCTGTTTGCACACGATCATGCGTCATCAGAATCCAGCGGCATGCACGCTGATCGATATGATGGAAATGAAGGCAGGCAGCTGACTGGGCCACCTGGTTGAAGACCGCATGCACGTAGTGCAGCATTAACTTTCGAACGTTTGGACTTCTATCAAGAAGGGACGTCAATACAGGTGCAGGCAGCCTTAATCCCTTTCCTTCGACCTGCATGTAAATATCCGTTGGCGCCGATCTGTCTCCCAGAATAACTGGTATACCGACGAGGCCCTCGTTTCCAATCGTTCCGACCTCTGCAGCAGAGCCATCCTTCATCGTGTTGACGAGTGATGCGACGCCTTCGATCGGGAAATAGACGTGTTCGATCGAGCGACCGGCAACGTAAAGCGCCATTTTATATTTGAATGGAACTTCGACTGCCTGCTCTAAAACGTAACGACGTTCGTCTGGCGGCATAAGCGCAAGTAGTCTGTTCTGTGTTGTTTGCGGCATGACAACACGCTAGTGGCGATAGGCCGATCGGTCGAGCCTTAGTGTCAGGAGCTTTGTTGGCTCAATTTCGCTATCGATTCATCCGTTCCAGCCTTGTCAGTCTGACGCCATCCACAAGTCGATGCCGATAGGCGATCATATCCTCATGCATGGGCACGATGTCTCGGGAATCCTTGTACAGCACATCGTCCGCATGGCGGCCGACCTTCGGAAGGAAGCCGACCTCAGGATGATGTGCTGGCCTGCAAGGCATGGAGTAAACGCATGCTGGGCTGTTATATG
>JAURVW010001062.1 GCA_030655275.1 Solirubrobacteraceae bacterium | reverse complement strand
GTCGCCGGCAACAACGGTCAGACCAACTACGGCGCCTCGAAGGCCGGCATGATCGGCTTCACCGAGGCTTACGCCGACGCCCTCGCGGCGATCGGCGGCACGGTCAACGCCGTCGCGCCGGGCTTCATCGAGACCCAGATGACGGCCGCGATCCCGCTCACGATCCGAGAGGCCGGGCGCCGGATGAACTCCGTCTCCCAGGGTGGCCTGCCGGTCGACGTCGCCGAGACGATCGCCTGGTTCGCGAGCCCCGGCAGCGCGGCGATCAACGGTCGGTACGTGCGCGTCTGCGGCCAGAGCCTCATCGGAGCCTGATCCCATGACCGACGTCGTCACGCTCTCCAAGGCGCCGAGCCTGCTCGGCGCCTACGGCAAGGCCGCGGTCGCGGCCGTGCCGATGGCCGGCAAGATCCCCGGGATCCCCGGGGGCGGTGGCCGCATCCCGACCGCCGTTCGCCGGCTGGAGGGCGTGCGACTCGGGGCCTCGCAGCTCGCCGAGCTGCGCAAGGTCACGGAGGACACCACCGCTGGTCTCCCCCTGTTCGCGCCGCACCTCCTCGCGTTTCCGCTGCACATGGCGGGAATGACCGACGGGGCCTTCCCGTATCCCGCGATCGGCACCGTGCACCTCGACAACGTCGTCGAGCGCCGCGAGGCCATCGCCGAGGACGCCCTCCTCGATCTCGAGGTCCGGTTCGTCGGGCCGTTCGCGCACCGCAAGGGCGCGACGTTCCAGATCGAGACCGAGGCGTTCGTCTCGGGCAAGCTCGTCTGGCGCGAGGTCAGCACCATGCTGCGCGTCGGCGCCCGCACGAAGAACGAGGAAGAGGCCGAGCTGCCCGCGCTGCCCGAGGGCGACGAGCCCGGCGCCGGCGCCGCGCAGACGGAGTGGAAGCTCGCTCCCACCCTCGGCCGCTCCTACGCCGCCGTCTCGGGCGACCGCAACCCGATCCACATGAGCGACCTGACGGCCAAGCCGTTCGGGTTCCCCAAGGCGATCATCCACGGCATGTGGACGGCCGCCCGGCTCGGTGCCGCCTTCGGGGACGCCCTCCCCGAGGCCGTCTCCCTCGCCGTCCGCTTCGAACGCCCAATCCTGCTCCCGGCGACGGTCCAGCTCCTCCGCTGGCAAGCCGCCGCCAACACCGATCTCCTCGTGCGCAGCAGCAGCGGCGAGAAGGTCCACGCCCGCGCGCGGCTCACGCCGCTCGCAGGCTGACCCAGACGCTCGTCGCGCACCCCTCCATCGGAGTCCCAACCCCCATGCAAGACCTCAACCGCACCTCGATCGCCGATCGTGGCACCGCCTTCGGCCTGCGAATGCTCACGAAGGCCGGCGGCCTGCCCGTCCTCCAGAACTCCGACACGCGCAAGCGCGTCGAGAAGTTCCTGTATCGCTCCACGAAGGAGGGCTTCCGCTCGGCGACCGTCGCCACGAAGACCTTCAACAAGGTGACGCCGAACGGCAAGGGTCCGTCCCGCCCGGCGACGGCGAAGCCGAAGGTCCAGTTCGACCTCACCCCGTCGGACGACCAGCAGATGATCCAGGAGGCCGCTCGCGAGCTCGCGAGCGCCGTCCTGCGTCCGGCGGCCGAGAAGGCCGATCACGACCGCAAGGTCTCCGACGAGGTCAAGGCCCAGGCGTCCGAGCTCGGGCTCGCGCTCATCGGCGTGCCGGACGAGCTCGGCGGCATCGCCGAGGAGCGCTCCGCCGTCACGGCCGTCCTCGCGATCGAGGCCCTCGCCCACGGCGACATGGGTCAGGCCGTCGCGCTGATGGCGCCGGCCGCCGTCGCGACCGCGATCTCCAACTACGGCGACGCCGGCCAGCAGGCCACGTACCTGCCGGCCTTCACCGAGGACGAGGCACCGTCGGCGGCGCTCGCGATCCACGAGCCGCAGCCGCTCTTCGACCCGCTCGCGCCCCGCACGACCGGCAAGATCTCCGGCGACACGATCACGCTCGACGGCGCGAAGGCGCTCGTCGCCGACGCCGACGGCGCGGCCCTGTTCGTGATCTCGGCCCTCATCGACGGCGAGGCCCGCCTCGTCATCGTCGAGGCCGGCGCGGAGGGTCTGCTCACCGAGCCCGACCCGGCCATGGGCGTGCGCGCGATCAACGCGGGCCGCCTCATCCTCACGGGCGTGAAGGTGCCGAAGGCCAACCTGCTCGGCACCGCCGAGGATCACCTCGACGCCGTCCGGCGTGCTCGCCTCGGCTGGGCCGCTGCGGCCGTCGGCGCTGCGCAGGCCGCCCTCGACCAGCTCATCCCGTACGTGAAGGAGCGCCAGGCGTTCGGCGAGCCGATCGCCTACCGCCAGGCCGTCGCCTTCACCATCTCCGACATCGCGATCGAGCTCGAGGGGCTGCGTCTCGCCACCCTTCGCGCCGCCAGCCGCCTCGACCGCGGCCTGGATGCCTCCAAGCAGATCTCGCACGCCCGTCAGCTCGCCGTCACGCACGGCGCGCAGATCGGCTCGCACGCGGTGCAGCTCCTCGGTGGCCACGGCTACGTGAAGGAGTACCCGAACGAGCGGTGGTACCGCGACCTGCGAGGCGCCGGCGTGCTCGAGGGCACGCTGCTCGTCTAAGGCGACCGAGAAAGCACGAAGAGAGTTATTTCGATGATCGATCTCGAAGTCCCCAAGAAGTTCATCCCGCTGATCAAGCAGGCTCGCACCGTCGCCGAGGAGGTCATGTGGCCGATCGCGCGCAAGTACGACCTCGCCGAGCACGCCTACCCGACGGAGCTCGACCTCCTCTCCGGCGTGATCGACGGCCTCGACGACTCCGGCACCGGCACGGGTGCCGGCGCGACGGGCGCCAGCCAGACCACCGGCGAGGACTCCCTCGCGTCGGTCGGCTCCGGCCGCAAGACCGAGGAGAAGTCCGGCGTCCGCAACGGCACGAACATGTCGTCGGCGCTCTCCATCATGGAGACGTGCCGCGGCGACGTCGGCCTCACGCTGTCGCTGCCCCGCCAGGGTCTCGGCAACGCCGCCATCGCAGCGGTCGCCACGCCCGAGCAGAAGAAGCGGTACGACGGCAAGTGGGCCTCCATGGCCATCACGGAGCCGGAGGCCGGTTCGGATGCGGCCGCCATCCGCACGACCGCCACGAAGGACGGCGACGACTACGTCATCAACGGCGAGAAGATCTACGTCACCGCCGGTGAGCGTTGCGATCTCGTCGTCGTGTGGGCGTCGCTCGACCTCTCCCTCGGCCGCGCGGCGATCAAGTCGTTCGTCGTGGAGCGGTCCAACCCGGGCCTCACGCTCGAGCGGCTCGAGCACAAGCTCGGCATCCGCGCGAGCGACACGGCTGCCTTCCGCCTGGAGAACTGCCGCGTTCCCGCGACCGATCTCCTCGGCGATCCGGAAATCCGTACGGAGACCGGCTTCGGCGGCGCCATGCAGACGTTCGACAACACGCGCCCGATGGTCGCCGCCATGGCGGTCGGTCTCACGCGTGCGGCGCTCGACCTCACCACGAAGCTCCTCAAGGCCGAGGGTGTCGAGGCCGATCCGGACCGTCCGGCGCACGTGCAGTCCGCCGCGGCGGCGCGCCTGCTGCAGATGGAGGCCGACTACGAGGCGGCCTACCTCCTGACGCTCCGCGCGGCGTGGATGGCCGACAACGCGAAGCCGAACTCGGTCGAGGCCTCCATGGCCAAGGCGAAGGCCGGCCGCACCTGCGTGAACGTGTCGTTCGGCTGCGTCGAGCTCCTCGGCGCGACCGGCTACGGCGAGCGTGAGCTCATCGAGAAGTGGGCCCGCGACGGCAAGATCCTCGACATCTTCGAGGGCACGCAGCAGATCCAGCTGCTCGTGATCGCGCGCCGCCTGCTCGAGCTCAGCTCCTCGCAGCTGCGCTAGACAGCACCACATCCCGTGTCGGGTCGGGCCCGGCGTCTCGCGAACCTGGTTCGTGGGGCGCCGGGCCCGGCTCGTTCTGGGCTCCGCCTGGCCGCTGAGCGTGTCGGTCCATCACCGCTCGCGGTGTCGCGGCGTGTCGCGGGCCTGCGCGGCCCTGTGCCGAATGTCGGGGTATCGCACTGGCACGCCACGTATCGACCCCGTCGGATCCGGCGCCGGGTCTCCCCTTCGTCCCGGCGTCCGGGGGGTCCTGCTCGCCGCGCTCCGCCTCTCCGTCCCCTTCTCGGCCGCGCCCGCGGCCGTCGCCGGTGAATACCGCGTCTTCGCCTGTAGCGATGGGGCCGGGAAGCCCGTGCCCTTGGCGGACTGGGTCGCCGAAGCGAACTTCGTGGCGGCCGAGACGTCCGACAACTGCGGGACGCAGGGCTACTTCTACACGACGCTCGGAGCGTCGCAGCTGGCCGTCGGCTGGCGGACCGGACTCGGGCTCACACTGCCGGACGGTCTGAAGGCGACCTCACTGCGGACGAAGCGCCTCGCCCGCAACGATGCCTCGATCAGCGGCGACACGAATGCGTCGCCCTCGTATTCGCTGCGGTACTCGTCGGGCGCGCGCTGGTACGAGGCGGGCGTGCAGGAGGCGGAGAGCTGCGTGCTCGGCGACGGATGTGCCGTGGTCAACTGGCCCGGGTTCCCCTCGACGAAGCCGCCCGAGGCGTCGTACACGTTCCCGGGCGGCACGTCGTTCGTCGGGTTCTCCCTGGCCTGCATCCAGCATGGACCCCCCAATGGGGCCTGCCAGGTCGGCACGAGCGGTCGCTCGCACCTACGCGTCGACGGGATCGACCTCACGGTGCGCGACGACGCCGCCCCGGTCGTGGCGGGTCCGGCGGGCGGCACGATCACCCGAGCGGGCGCCCGCTCTGGGATCGAGACGTTCACGTTGCCGGCCACGGACGTCGGCGCCGGCGTCTACCAAGCGATCCTCGCGGTCGACGGCGTCGAGGTCGCGCGGGTCTCACCGGACGCGTCAGCAACCTGCACCGGCGGCGCCGGCCTCGCCGACACCGACCTCGACTTCACGCGGCTGCAGCCCTGCCGGCGCGCGGTCGACGTGAGCCTGTCGGTCGACACGACCAAATACGCGAACGGGCCGCACCAGCTGCGGGCGACGTTGCGCGACGCGGCCGGCAACCTCGGCGCGCCCGCCACGCTCGAGGCCGCCTTCGAGAACCGTCCTGGGCCCACGCCGGCCCCCGGCACCCCGGGCGGCGGCGCACCGAACGGCACCGGAGGCGACGTCACCTCCGGCACGCTCGGGCGCAAGGGTGAGCGCACGAAGCTCATCGCGAGCTACGGCAGCGCTCCGGCGATCGTCGGGTCCCTCCGCGATGCGGCCGGCAAGCCGATCGCGGGCGCGACCATCGACCTGTCCGAGCAACTCGACGTTCCGGGCGCGGCCTGGACCTCGGTCGACTCGATCTTCACGGATGCAGCCGGGAACTACCGGTTCAAGCCGAAGACGACCGCGACCCGCCGCATCCGGTTCGCCTACGCGCCGGCCGCCGGAAGCACGACCTACCGCTCTCAGCGCGAGGTGCTCGTCGCGGTCCGGGCGAAGATGACGATCAAGGCGGCGTCCGCGGTGGTGCCGCGCCGCGGCCTGATCAGCCTCTCGGGTGGTGTGAAGCTCGACGGTCTTCCCGAGAAGGGCGCCTGGGTGGAGATCCAGTGGCTCAAGGGCAAGGCCTGGAAGACGATCGGCACGCGTCGGGTCGATCGTCGCGGCGGCTGGGTGTTCCGCCACCGGCTCACGAGCCTCACCAACACCGCGATCCGGTTCCGGTCGCGCCTGCGGCCCGCGAGCGACGTGCCGTCCGAACAGGTCTCCAGCCGCGGCGTGAGCGTGCGCGTCCGCTGAACCGCCACGGCGGAACCGCGCTCAGCCCCAGGTGGACGGACTCCCGGATGCGTCAGACGTCGATGCCGAGGTTGAGCACGGCGAGATGGCCCTCGGCGGTCCTTTGCGTCGTCGCGAGGCCCGAGGCGTCGTAGATGCCGTCGCCGTCGTTGAAGGTGTCGCGCCCCGATCGGTCCGCGTAGGGCTCCGTCTTCATCACCGCGGCGTTGGTGTCTTCGTCGAAGTAGAGCTGGGTCGTCAGGACCGTCGTCCTGTTCACGTGCACCTTCACGTGGATGTGGACCGTCCGGCCGGGGTACCAGCCGGGGTAGATCGTCTCGAACTGGACGATGCCGTTGCGGTCGGCGACCTGCGCGCCGCGTAGGTACGTGCCGTCGTCGGTGGTCGCGGCCTCGGCGTCGCCCTCCGCGTAGGAGCCGTCGGCGATCGTGCCTTCTCCGCCGCGGGGCGGTCCGCCTCCCGCACCGGCCGAGCCCGACTCGAATCCGGAGTACATCCCGCCCGCGTCGCAGTGCCAGATCTCCACGACGGCGTTCCGCACCGGCTTCGGCGTGCCTTCGGGATCGCAGTCGGCGGGATCGTGGACGCGGAGCGCGAGATCGAGCGGTATTCCCGGGCGGTCCTCGGTGATGTCGCTGCGGATGGCGTCGACATCGAACCAGTACGGCCCCTGCGTCTCCTCATTCGAGAGCGTGCAGGTCTGCGCCTTGTCCAGCAGCGCGATCACGTCGGACCGGGCCGCCGTGCTCGGCTGGATGGTCGCGGTGCCACTCGGGGTCGTGAGCTCGACCAGGTCGCCGGGGGCGCCGGTCGTGACGGCCGCGCCGTCGTTGCTGCCCGAGCCGCACGCGGCGAGCAGGGTGCCGATCCCGATCGACCCGCCCACGGCCAACAGCCGTCGACGACTCACCAGCGCGCGACTCTCGGAGATCCGTCTGTCCATGGGGTCACCGTAGATCCGGCTGCATAAGGCGGCCGCCAAGGGCGTCGGGCCTTCAGCCATACCGGATCACGAATGCAGCTGGAGGGGCCAGATGAATCTGCGATCGAGGTGTCGGCATTGCCGGGCCGGCTCCGCAGAGTTGTTGCAGTCCTCCACACTTCTGCGAGCGGTCGGACGGCAATCTCCCATCCATGGACCGCATGGATCACATCAAGGACATCTGCCTTCGCATGGAGGACCTCTGCGCCGACGCAGGGATCCCTCCATTCGATCGCGTGAAGTACGCCTCCGCGCCCGAGGAGCTCTGGTTCCTCTGGGGAGAGCCCAAGCGCTGCGTGATCGTGGAGCTCGATGCCGGGCCGGACGCGCTCACGGCCGCCCTTGCCGGCGCGACCGGCGGCGACGCCGTCCTCAACTAGGAGATCGACGATGCCACGCCGCCGGATCCCCACCTTCGAGAAGCGCTTGGAGGCACTGTGCGACGAAGCCGGCCTCCCCCGCTTCGACCGCACCGACTATCGCGTCCTGGGCGACGTGCTCTTCTTCCTGTGGGACGACCCGTGCGGAGAGGAGCCGAAGTTCGTGATCGGCGTCCCGCTCGCCTCCGCCAGCATCCACGGAATGACGGCCGACGACCTCAGGGGCGCCTGGGAGCGCAAGTTCGGCCCGACGGAGGCGGCGGAGGCGGCCTGAGCCCCCCGCCGCCCGCGCTGGGCCGCCGCGATGTCAGAACCCCGCAGCGGTCTTCGGCTTCGGCGCCGCCACCGACGCGCTCGTGTCGCCGCGGAACGTATAGATGCGGTCGATGAGGCCCCACTCCAGGGCGTCCTCGGGGCTCATGAAGCGGTCCCGCTCGATGTCGGCGTGCACCTGGTCGCGGTCCTGATGCGTGTGCTCGACGTAGATGTCCTCGATCTTCCCGCGCATCCAGAGCATCTCCTTCGTCTGGAGCTCGATGTCGGTCGTCTGTCCCTGCGCGCCGCCATGGGGCTGATGGATCATGATCCGGCTGTTGGGCAACGACGCGCGCTTGCCTTCGGCCCCGCCGCAGAGCACGATCGACCCGCCCGACATCGCCATCCCGGTGCAGACGGTCGCGACGTCGCACTTCACGAACCGCATCGCGTCGTAGATCGCGAGGCTCGCGTACACCTCCCCACCCGGCGAGTTCACGTAGAGCTGGATGTCCTTGTCGGGATCGGCGGCCTCGAGATGCAGGAGCTGGGCGATGATGAGATTCGCGACATTGGCGTCGATCGCGGTCCCCAGGAAGATCGCCCGCTCGTTGAGGAGCCGACTGAAGATGTCGAACGAACGCTCTCCCGTCGGACTTTGTTCGACGACCATCGGGACGAGTGGCATGACGGGCTCCTGCGGACGATCCGCGGGTCGGTGGGAAATACGCAACCAAATGCTTGCGCATCGGGGACGGTAGCCGACTCGCAACCATTCAATTGCGTTTCGCGACGACCCGGCGCATTCGCAACCAATCAGTTGCGAGTAAGCTGTGGGGCGAGCACACCTTTGCCACCCCTGTCACCTCAGACGGTCCGAGACCGGATCCGCCGCCACCGCCCTCTGGAAACCGGAGCTCCCATGCCGCACGTGCACGACGACCACGATGAGCCGCATCCGTCGATGAAGCCGGCCGAGGAGGCCGTTCGCCGCGAACGCGACCTCCCATGCTCCGCCGACGATGCGTGGTCGTTGCTACGCGACGCCGAGGGACTCGAGCGCTGGCTCGCCGATGAGGTCGACCTCGTCGTCGCCCCAGGCGAGGAGGGCACGCTGCGGGATGGAGACGAGACACGCGTGGTGCTGGTCGAGAGCGTCGACGAGGGTCGTCGTCTGTCGCTTCGCTGGTGGAGTGGTGAGGGCGAGCCGTCGGTCGTCGACCTCACGCTCGAGCCCGTCGGCGACGACGCGAGCCGGCTCGTGGTGACCGAGCTGCCGCTTCGCATCATCGGTGCGCCGCAGGCCGTCCCCGCCTCATGGAGCATCACCGACGGCGGCTCCGCGACGAACGGCCTACAAGCTCTCGCACTCGCGCGATGAGCACCCAAGATGCGACCGACCAGGCTGCGGGCGCCGTGTTCTCAGCGCTCGCGGATCCGACACGCCGTCACCTCGTGCGGTTGCTGCGCGAGCGGCCGACCGTCACCGCCTCGGCACTCACGGACGAACTCGACATGACCCGCCAGGCGATCGCCAAGCACCTCGCCGGCCTCGCCGACGCGGGCCTCGTGCATGGTGAGCGCCGCGGCCGCGAGACCCACTACGCCCTCACCCCCGCCCCCATGTCGGACGCGATGGTCTGGATGGCCGAAGCCGGTGGCCGCTGGGATCAGCGACTCGACCGCCTCGAGCGCGAAGCCGGAGCGCTGCGCGGCACCTGACCGTGGGCGGCGCGGCGACGGGCTGCGCGCGAGACCGTCGTTCTGCGTAGCCGGTGATCCGGCGCGGCGCCTAACCGAAGGCGAGCAGGTGCAGGCGCGGTTCGCCGGCCTGCTCGGGATGGAACGAGGTGCCGATCACCCGACCGCTGCGGATGGCCACGACCGAGGGTGCGTCGCCCGACTCGGCGCCCTCGTGCGGCACGCTCGCCAGCACGTCGACGTCGGCGCCGTGCG
>JAURVW010000869.1 GCA_030655275.1 Solirubrobacteraceae bacterium | reverse complement strand
TGCGCAGGGCCGCTTGTGGGCGAGTCCGATGCAGGCCGTGATGGGCGCGCAGGTGGCGCGGGCCGGGGATTCTGTCGGTCGCCTTCGCGGCGAGCCGGCCGTACATCGTGTGCGGCGACCAGTTCTGGGCCGCGAGGAGGGTTTCGGAGGTGGTACTCCGGTCGCCGGAGATCGCCGTCAGCCCGGGGATGGCCTCGGCAGCATGACCGGTGACGGGGTCGACCGCATCGTCACCGTCCGCGAGGTGCGCGGGGGCCTGGATGCGGGGGTCACCGGACATGGTTCGAGCATCCCACACGGGTGGGATGCGGCAGGAAGGAACGCGACCGGCCGCACGCACGGCCGCGCTCCGGGAGAGCGCGCCTGGCCGGCGCGCTCCCCCTGCGGGATCGCCTAGGCGGCGACGGGCTTCTTGTTCTCCAGGAGCTTGGCTTCCTGGCGCTCCGGCGCGATCCGCACGACGTTGGTCGCAAGACCGGTCTTCTCGAGGAGGCGGATGAACTGAGCGGAGAGATCGAACTCGGACTTCTTCATGCCGTGCTCAGCGGAGCGCGGGAAGGTGTGGTGGTTGTGGTGCCAGCCCTCGCCGAGCGACGGCAGGGCGACCCACCACACGTTGGTGGCCTCGTCGTTGGAGTCGAAGCGCTGCGTTCCGAAGAAGTGGCAGATCGAGTTGACCGACCACGTGGCGTGCTGCTGGAGGGTGATGCGCACGAGGCCGCCCCAGAACATGGCCGTGAGGCCGCCGTTGAGCGAGAAGCCGGTGAGCACGAAGCCGAGCGCGAAGGGGACGGCGAAGGTGAGCAGCAGGAAGAACGGGAAGAGCTTGTGGATGCGGCGCATGGTCGGGTCCTCGTAGAGGTCACGGGCGTAGCGCTTGTAGTCGGAGGTGGCGTGGTACTCCCAGAGCCAGCCCACGTGTGCGTGGAACAGGCCGGCGACGGCGCCGGAGAAGCCCTGGCGATCCTTCGTGTGCGGGGAGTGCGGGTCGCCCTCCTGGTCGGAGAAGGCGTGGTGCTTGCGGTGGTCGGCCACCCAATGGATGACGGCGCCCTGCACGCCCATCGAGCCGGCGATGGCGAAGGTGTAACGCAGCCACGGCTTCGTCTCGAACGAGCCGTGCGTGAGGAGGCGGTGGTAACCGACGGTGACGCCGAAGCCGCTCCAGAGGTACATGACAGCGAAGATGCCGACGTCGACCCAGTCGAGGAAGCCCGAGCCCCACGAGAGGGCGGCGATCACAGCGATGAGGATCGGATAGCTGAAGACGATGAACATGTTGGCCACCTTCTCCTTCGTGTGCATCTCTCGGATCGGAGGCGGGGCTGGGGGACGGACCTGCGTGGACATGAGAAAGACGATAATTCCCGCCTGACGTCAATCTCTACGCAGGAAGCTGACTGAATCCCGTTCATTCTTGTATCGCGCTAACAATAAACCGGGTTTCCGGCGCATTGTGACTCGGATCACGCTGTTATCCCCTACGTCTCTAGAGGCCCGGACGCCTACGGCACCGGAGAACGGTGCCCTGAGGAGCGTTCGCACGCAACGGGCCGTAGCGAGTGGCCCGCCGGGCGGGTGATCAGTGCGGGCGAGAGGACTCGAACCTCCACGCCTGTGAGGGCACCAGCTCCTAAGGCTGGCGTGTCTACCATTCCACCACGCCCGCAGGGGGTCGCTCTGGCGGCGTGCTCGGAGCCCGGAGGGACGGCCTGTGAGGGCGGTCACGCCGGGCTGATTGCACGACGCCGCAGCAAACGGGATTATGTAGGACTCATGAGCACCGTGCGGGATCAGCCCTCAGACGACGTCGTGGTGACGCACCCCAACCGCGACAGCGCCTCGTCCAAGACCACGCGTGCCGTGGTGCTGCTGTTTCTCGCCGCCAGCGCCATCCTCTCGCTCGCGATCCTCGTGCTCTCGTGGGGCGTTCAGATGGGCGCGTTCCTGCTGTGGGTCCTGCTCACCGCGCTCTACGCCTACTACGCGTACGCCGTCTCGCAGTGGCGTTCCGGCGTCCTGCCCGTCGCCGCGGGCACCGCGCTGATCACCGGCGTCTTCGCCGCCGTCTCCGTCTCCAGTTGGTTCAACCGCGGTGGCGACGGCTACGACCAGCCGGCCGTGCCCGAGTCGGTCATCGGCGTGCTCGTCTTCGCCTTCGCCGTGATGCAGCTCGTGACGGTCGTGCTCTGCCTCCGCGGCTTCATGCAGAACTGGCACGTCGAGCTCGAGGTCCCGCGCAGCGAGCTGCGCGACCGCGGCGCCTACGCCTGAGTCAGCTGCGCACGACGGGCGGGAGCCACGTCAGCGTGAAGCCGTAGGCGTCGGCGATCGTCTCCGACGAGTCGAAGCCCGCGCCCTCGCGGCGGATCACCAACTCGCCGTCGACGTTGTAGATCGCCAGCGCGGCCACGTACGGGCCGACGCCCGTATGCGAGGTCTCGAAGGTGCTGTCGTCGTGGAGCGTGGCGAGCAGACGCTGCGCGTCGTTGCCGCGAAAGCCGCGCATGAGGATCACGAGGCGTCGCAGCTCGCGCACGTGGCGCAGCCCGACGATGATCCGACCCTGCGTGAACTCCACGATCGGCCGTCGGCCGAACTCGGGCGAGATGCGCACGT
Source organism: Solirubrobacteraceae bacterium (assembly GCA_030655275.1). GTDB lineage: Bacteria > Actinomycetota > Thermoleophilia > Solirubrobacterales > Solirubrobacteraceae > JAGIBJ01. The sequence continues at coordinate 8,582 of JAURVW010000869.1, read as the reverse complement.
TGTCGGCGTCGTCGACGACGCCGGCGCTGCCGTCCTGCAGTTCCCAGATCGCGGCGACGCCGCCCGGCCCCGCGATCTCGAACGTGAGTGAGCCGATCGCGGACTGTCGACGGTCGAGCGTCGCGGTCGGCACGTCGGCGGTGAGGAGCACGCGCCCGTGGACGCGCTTGACGGGCGGCAGCTTTGGGCCCGTCGGCGCGGACGGCCGTGAGAGCGAGAGAATGGAGGGCGCGGCCGGCTCGGCCTTTGGCGCTGGAGGCGTCTCGCCGACCTTGGGTCGACGACGCAGATAGGTGAGGTTCTCGCGCGACGCCGTCCGGCTGAACGTCATCAGATCGAGACGCCGAAGTCGTTCGCGACGCCCTTGAGGCCCGTCGCGTACCCCTGCCCCACTGCGCGCACCTTCCAGGCGCCGCGGTGGCGGTACACCTCGCCGAAGATCATGGCCGTCACCTCGGCACCGGAGCCGCCGGAGATGTCGTACCGGACGAGCTCGGTGCCGGTGCGGTCGGCGATGCGGAAGTACGCCGAGCGGACCGACGAGAAGTTGCCGGGCTTGCGCAGATCGGGATCGGCGTAGACGACGAAGACGATCTTGTCGACGTTGTCGGGCACGCTGGCGAGGTCGAGCTCGAGCTGCTCCTCGTCGCCGCCGTCGACGTACGTGACCGTGCCCTCGGGGCTCGCGAGCTGGTTGAAGAAGACGAGGTGCTCGTCCGACAGCGCGCGGCCGCCCGCGTCGCAGACGACCGCCGACGGCACGAGTTCCGTCGCCGGGCCGTGACCCTCGATGAGGCGCCAGCCGAAGCCGACGACGACCGTGCCGACGATCGGCATGAGGTCGCTCAGGGCGGCGTTGCCACCCTGTTGGAGCTGGATCGAGCCAGTACTTGCCATCTACAGAGCCAGGTCGGAGCGGTCGAACTTGGTGCGCAGGAAGCGGCCCTGCGTTTGGAGCTGCTCGGCGTCGTGGGCGTAGACGGCGCGCGAGAGGTCGTGCGCGGCGACCTCGAGGGTCACGAGCTGCTCGACGAGGTCGTCGCCGGGCGTGCGGCCGTCCGGGCCGGCCGTCTGTGCGAACTGCGAGTTGAGGCCGATGTACGCGTTGATCGAGGTCGGCAGGTAGTCGGTGACCATCGCCTGCACCGCGATCTCCTCGTCGACACTCGGCGGGTTGCGCGAGAGATGGTCGAGCATCGGCAGCAGCACGTCCTCGATGCGCCCGAGCTGGGGCAGGGCCGCGACGGGCAGCCGGCCACCGGCGCGGCGGGCGTTCCAGCGGGTCTTCTCGAGCTCCTTCAGCATCCGCTCACCGAACGGGCCCTGGCTGACGATCGGCTGGGGGCGCGGCTGCTCGGGAGCAGGCTGCGGCGCATCGTCGTTCTTGCGGTTGAAGAGGGAGTTGAAGACCATCGGTGGCGCACGGGGCGCCGGCGGCTCGTCGCCACCGGCGTACTCCCCATCTTAGGAGGCCGGGACCTCTAGCGAGTCGGCTCCGGGCCCGCCGAACGTTCGAGGTACGGCTGCGCCTTGGCGAGCTGGCCCTCGAGGGCGGTCACGGTGGTCTGCATCGACTTCACGGCCTCGCCGCGGAACGTGTCGATCGAGTCCATCGTCGCGAACACGTCGGTGAAGGCCTGCTCGAGCTTGGCGATGTCGATCGTGGACGTGGACGCCTGGCGCTGGATCTCCGCCGACTGCTCGCGCAGCATCGCGGCGTTGTTGGCGATCACGTCGGAGGTGGTGGTGTTGAGCGCGTTGATCTGGTCGAGCACGAGGCGCTGGTTCGTGAGGGCCTCGGCGACGATCACGGCCGTGCGCAGGGCCGAGAGCGTGGTGGTGCGAGCCCGCTCGACGCCCTTGATCAGCTCGACGTTGTTCTGCTTGACCATGTCCATCGCGAGGTAGCCCTGCGCGGCGACGGCGAGCTGCGTGAGGATGTCCTGGCGGCGCTGGCGCACCACGAACTGCACGTCGGAGCGGAACTGCGTCGCACGCTTGGGATCGCTGAGTTCGAGTTCACCGATGCGGCGGTCGAGGCCACCGTCGAGCTCGCCGAGGAGCACCGTGTACTCCGTGAGCGTGCCCATGAGCGTCCACATGTTGGCCCGCTCCTGCTCGATCGCCGCGTTGTCCTTGCGGAGCTCGTCCTGGGAGGCCGCGAGCGACTTCGTGATCGCGTCGAGCTGGGACTGGGCCGTCTGGTACCGGTCGAAGTAGGCCTGGATCTTGTTGCCGCCCGGGATGAAGCCGAGGATCTTGCGGACCGGCTTGCCCTCCAGATCGGCGCGGTTCGGCGTGAGCTCGACGACCGTGGTGCGCAGCTCGCTGAGCGTCTTGGCGGTCTTCGCCTGCGCGCCGACCGTCGACTTGCCCGAGGTGCCCGCGAGCGCGGAGGCCGGGCGCTCGAGCATGCGGTTGGAGACGTTCGCCGACTTCGCGAGCTCCTCGGCACCGACGTTGCTGAGCTCTTCGACCTTCGCCGACAGCTCGGGACTGTTGGTGGTGAGGGCTTCGAGGTCGCGAACGTACGACTCGGCCATCGCGCGCAGCTCCGCCTGGCGCGGGCCGGCGACCGGCATCATGCCCTCGGCCTGATCCTCCTGCACGACGGGGACAGGGGCCGGCGGCGTGAGGGTGAGTGCCAGCGACTGCGACGGCGCGGCGGTGTCGATGCTGCTCATGCCAACGAGTGTATGCGCGCCGCCGGGGATGTCGAGCCATGCCCCGGATCGACCAGATACCGCGTGGCGGATCGCCGGTTCCGGGGTGCGCCTGCGGCGGCCACGAAACCGGCGTCGCGCGGGCGACTGCACGGGGCGGCCCGGCGTCGTACGATGCTGGTCCCCACGCAGCGGTGGCGGAATGGTAGACGCAGCGGACTCAAAATCCGCCGGCAGTGATGTCGTGAGGGTTCGAGTCCCTCCCGCTGTACTCAGTCGCCGTCGGGCGGTCCCGGCATCGGGCGGCTTGCGACCTCATGCGCCTCCTCGGACGGGAGGCCGAGGATCCGCAGGACGAGTTCGGCGTGGGCGACGTCGTCGATCGGCCCGGTCTCGTCGTCGGGGCCGCCGAAGGTCGCCGCCGCGGGCGGGTCGACGCCACGCCTCTCGGCGTCGACGAGGGCGCCGCGTCGCAGGGCCTCCCGCATCACGGCGGTGAGGGCGCCGCCGGTGGCGTGCAGCGCTGCGGCGGCATCGGGGACGTCGAACCGGCCGGAGGCGACGCCGCGCTCGATCGGTCGCCAGGCCCGGTCGCCGACGGTGGCCGAGAGGATGCGGTCCGAGAAGTCGGTGCGCACGAGCAACCAGGCGGACTGCTCGCGATCGGAGGCCAGCCGTACGAAGTGGCGGTGGGCGACGGCGACGACCTCGGCAGGGTCCTCGAGGCCGTCCGCCAGCTCGTCGACGATCCGGCCCTGGGTCTCGATTGCGGCATCGACCACCTCGCGGGTGAGCTCGTCCTTGTCGGCGAAGTGGTTGTAGAAGGAGCCGAAGCCCACGTCGGCGCGCTCGGTGATGTCGGCGATGCGGGTCGCCTCGATGCCCCGTTCCGCGAAGAGCGCGAAGGCCGCGCCGAGCAGCGCAGACCGGGTGCGGGCCCGGCGCTTGGCTCCACGATCGACCACCGGAGCGGTTGGTTCCTCGGTCGGCATGCGACCGCGAACGGTACCGCAGCGACGGCGCGACGGGGCGAGGAACGCCGCACTTCGCGCACCTTGCGAGCCGCCTTCGACGGGACGTACTTGTGATTTGGGCTCAGAACTGATTCTAATATCAGTCATGTCCTTCTCAGCCTCGCCCACCTCTCGACGGCGCTTCCTGATCGCGGGCTCCACCGTGACGGCGGCCGCAGCCGTCGCCGCGCTCCCCGGAGCCCAGGCCGCCGCAGCCGCCAGCACGTGCGAGGCCCGCTACGCCGGCTACCGCGACATCGACCGCGCGCAGCCCTATGCGAAGTACTTCAAGTCGCGCACCGATGCGCCGCAGCGGCAGGTGCCCGCTGCGTTGGCGGCCGGCCCCGTGGCCCCCGCCCTCATCCCCACCCGCGCGAAGCTCGCCGACGACATCCACAACCCGGGCTACGGCGCGGTGGAGACCGGCTACGGCAAGCTCGCCAGCGGCGAGATCTGGGTTGCCTGCCTCACCGACATGCCGCGCGTCACGCCCGCGATGTGGGACTGGTGGTTCGGCTGGCACAGCAAGGAGAGCGCCCGCTACAAGCTGTGGCACCCGGACGCCCATCAGTACGCGGCGCTGCGCTACCCGCGGGTCGACCAGCCCGGCCTCACCGACAAGCAGAAGTACATCGGCAACACGTCGTACGTCGACGAGATCATCGGCGGGCACCTCGACCAGCTCGCCATCGGCTTCGTCGAGCCGAGCAAGTTCAAGATCGACACGAACGCCTTCGACGGCACGGCGATCTGCGCGACCGTCGGCACGTCGCTCGTGCCCGTCAACATCGGCCAGCTCGTGCACCAGGTGCGGCGCACCGCGCGCGGCTCGGAGATGCGCAGCCGCTTCTACCTCAACGTCCCCGGCACCCGCGGGCTCGACACGGACAGCATCGCCTGCGCCGTGAAGCGCGGCGTCTCCCTGCCGAAGTCGATCCTCTTCGACACCGCGTTCGGAGCCGCACTGCTCGAGCACTGCGGGCAGGAGATGAACCACCTCGCGCAGTTCCTCCCCGAGCTCTACGCAGAGTTCTCCGGTCGCTGACGGGCGACGGGACCAACCTTCGGCTGCGGAGCACGCGCGGCCGAACCAGCCCGCGTGGGCCGGTCGGTGCCGGGACAGCACCGGCCGGTCTGCGCGGCGCGCCTCGAGTGCGTCGACCTAGAGTCAGGGTGTGTCGACCCCAGCGGTCTATCGAGCCCCGATGCGTCCGCGCGATCGCGACGATGTCAAAGTCGGTGCCGGCGCCGACTTCGGGCTCGAGCACGGTCTCGTCGGGATCGGCGATGCGCTGCCGTCGGCCCCCAGGGGGCTCGACGAGGCGGTCCGTCTGGCCGGCGACCTCCATGGCGACAAGGCGGCCCGGATGCTCGAGCGCTTCGCTGCCCTACCGGACGGGACCTTCGTCTGGACCCTGGCGCCGGACGGGACCTTCCGACTCGGCCGGCTCGCCGGGCCCTGGCACTACGACGACGGACCGAGGGCGCGCGAGGTCGGCATCCACCACGTCCGCCGTACGACCTGGATCGATCGCCCGTTCGGCGAGGGTGAGGTTCCCGCCGAGGTGGAGGCCACGTTCGGTCGGGGCGGACGCAACCTGCAGCGGATCCACGGTCCTCGGGTCGACGATCGCACGGCGGCGATGTGGGAGGCCGAGCGAGACGGGTAGGCCGCGACCCGGCGTTGCCGGCGCCACCGGGGCGCCGGCCGCCGAGCCTCAGGCGACGAGGTCGATCACGTTGCCGTCGACGGGCTCCGCGCCCGCGGCGACGAGCGGCCAGAGCACGTCGGTGAGACCGTTCGGCGTGACGATCACGCCGTCGGGGATGTCGCCGACCGGCGGCAGGTAACGAACGGTGAGTCCGACCTGCTCGCAGAGCAACGCGCCCGCGGCGACGTCCCACGGGCGCACCGTGCGCTCGTAGTAGGCGTCGAGGCGGCCGACCGCGGCCCAGCAGAGATCGAGGGCGGCGGCACCCGTGCGGCGCACGTCGCGGACGACGTCGATGTAGTCCGCGATCACGCCGGCCTGGTGCTTGCGGACCGCCGGGCTGTAGGCGAAGCCGGTACCGATCAGCGCCGTCGCCAGCTCGGCCGGACGGTCGCCCGCGTCCGCGAGCGGGGTGACCGCGCCATGGCGGTCGACGAGCATCGCCAGCCCGCCGCGCGCAGCGATCCAGACCTCGCGCGCGAGTGGGTCGACGACCACGCCGCAGACGGTGCCCTCGGCGTCGCGCACCGCGACCGAGACGCACCAGGACCGCAGGCCGAAGAGGTAATTGGTGGTGCCGTCGAGCGGGTCGCAGATCCACACGTACGAGGAGCCGGCGGCCTCGCGGGCCGCCTCGACGGCGCCGAGCCCGTAGACCTCGCCGTCGGCGCCGGCGTCGTTGCCCGAGAGCGGGGTGCCGTCGGCGCGGGCCAGCCCGCCTTCCTCACCGAGGACCACGTCGTCGGGTCGTCGCTCGGCGAGCACCTTGCGGATCGCGGCCTCGGAGCCGAGGTCGGCCTCGGAGACCATGTCGGTCCCCGACGACTTCGTCTCGCTCGCGGACACCTTGCCGAAGTACGACATGAGGACCTTGGCGCCGGCCTCGGCGGCGTCGCGGGCCACCTCGAGCAGGATGCTCTCGATCTGCGGCGGCGGGATCTCCATCGGGCCGGGCGTGGTGGGCAGGTCGGAGGCATCGGTCATCGGGGCTGCCCCGGGTAGCTCCAGGGTCGTTCTCGCTCGAGCTGCGCGGCGAGCTGCACGAGCGTGCGCTCCGAGCCGGGCCGGCCGGTGAGCAGGATGCCGAGCGGGAGACCCTGCGCATCGACGCCGGCGGGCACGGTGATGCCGGGCCAGCCGAGCAGGTTCCACGCGTTGAGGAACGACACGCGCTGGGAGGCCTTGAGGGTCGTGACGAGCGCGAGTTCGCGGTCCCGCTCGCCGACGGGCGGCGGGGCGCAGGGCATGGTCGGCGTGAGCAGCACGTCGAAGCCCTCCATCGCGGCTTCGACCTTCGCCAGCTCGGGCGACGTGTTCGCCGCCCAGCGCGCGAACGGCCGGGCGAGTCTGCCGAGGCGCACGCTCAGTCGCGTGCCCTTCTCGATGCGGGTCGGCGACGGGGTCTCCGCCACCTCCTTGCCGAGCTCGACGAGGTAGCGCACCGAGAACTTGTTGCCGGCGTTGCCGAACGCGAGTCGCACGGGCTGTACGTCGTGGCCGAGCTGTCCGAGGAGCGTCGCCGTGAGGTCGGCGGCACGCACCCACGGTGCGGCGATGCGGCCGCCCTGGGGGATCGGCCGGTCGAGCATGCGGTCGAGGCTCTGGCCGATGCGCAGCGGCTCTGGCGACTCGGTCACGGCGGCGGCGAGGTCGCGCGCGTCGGTGAGGAGGACGTCGTAGAGCAGGGCGGTGTCGGCCATCGTGCGACCGAACCCGCCGAGGTTCGCGAGGCCGCCCCAGATCGGGCCCATCGGCTCCATCGAGATCGACCCGGGCGTGGCGAAGAGACCGGGCAGACCGCACCAGGCGGCCGGTCCGCGGATCGAGCCGCCGCCGTCGCCACCGAGGGCCATCGGGACGAGCCCGGCCGAGACCGCCGCGGCCGAGCCGCCGCTGGACCCGCCGGGGGTGCGCTCGGGATCCCACGGGTTGCGGGTGATGCCGCCGAGGTCGCTCTCGCAGAACGGCGTGAGACAGAACTCGGGCGTGCGCGTGGCGCCGACGATGACCGCGCCGGCCGCTCGCACGAGCGTGAGGATCTCGGCGTCCTGCGTCGACGGCTCGGAGTAGGCGTAGGAGCCGTGCGTGACGACGACGCCCTTCATCGGGGCGTCGTCCTTGCAGGCGATCGGCACGCCCGCCAGCGGCAGGTGCTCCCCGGCCGCGAGCCGGTCGGCGACGACGTCGGCCTCGGCGAGCGCCTCTTCGCGGCGCAGGCGGATGAACGCGTTGAGCGTGGGCTCGGCCGCGTCGATGCGCTCGAACGCCGCCTCGACGGCCTGGCGCGGAGTCAGCGTGCCGGCGCGCACCTGCTCGGCGGTCTCCCCCGCGCTGGTCCAGCGCAGCGACTCGGCGAGTTGGCCGAGACCGTTCGCGGCGACGGTCACGTGCAGGCGGGGGTGGCGAGCATGCGATCGACTGTACCGCCGGGCATCTCGTCGACGACCGATCCCGGCGGCTGCCGGGCTGCGCTGCTGCCTGGGCGCGCCTGGGCCCGGCGGCGCCGCAGCCGGTGAGTCGGGGCGGGATTGGACGGCGCGCATGACGAGACGGCGCGCATACCGCCGAACAACGGTCCACATACCGCGGCCATGCCTTGGGGCTGTTGCGCCGAGAACCGACAGGTTGGAGGAGTCCTGTGACGTCTTCTCTCCTGACCCCACCCTCCTCGGCCGCCAGGGTCGCCGGCGCCGCTGCCGACCGCTCCGGTGCGGCGATGAACGACGAGCTCGCCGAGCGCCTCGCGGCCCGCGCGAAGGTCGCCAAGAAGAAGGCGGCCGCCAAGAAGGTCACGAAGAAGCGCACGACGCGTAAGAAGGCCAAGAAGCTTCCGGTCTGCACGGCGAAGGACCTCAAGACCAAGAAGTCCAAGCGCCGCAAGTGCCGCCTGGTGAAGAAGAAGGTGATCGCCGGCAAGGCCCCCGTCTCCTCGCCGACCGGCCCGGTCGCCGCCCCGCCCGTCACCGCGCCCACGCCCGACGCCTGGACCCCCCTTCCCACCGTCACCGACAGCCGCACCGACGGCCTGCCGGTCTACTCCGGCACGTTCGGCGTCGTCGAGGCGACCCGCCTGCTCTTCCGCGGTGGCTTCGGTCCGCTGCCCGGCCAGGCCGAGGAGTTCGCGGCGCTCGGCGTCAAGGGCGCCGTCGCCCGCCTCATGAACCCGACCGCCGGCAGGGGCAGCGCCGCCGCGC
>JAURVW010000863.1 GCA_030655275.1 Solirubrobacteraceae bacterium | reverse complement strand
GAGGCGGCCGCTGGCCTGACGCTGGCACTGAACCCGACCTGGAGCGTTTACGGCGAACTCGGCCAGATGTTCGACATCGCCGGCGACGCCCGGGTGTCGAGCGGCGTGCAGGGGGCCGTGGGCGTGAAGGCGCGCTGGTAGGGCGCCTGGCCGCTGCCCATCGGCCGACTGCCTCTCGGACGCGAAGGCCCGCACTTTAGGGGCGTGGGCCGTTTTGCCACGCCCCAATCGTTAAATTCTTGGCACTACCGCGACCTCAGATGCGGAATGCGGCCGGAGCGTTGACATTGCACAGACAGTCGTCACCCTGCCCCTCGACAATCTGGGCATGACCCGACGCCTCCTCTCCCTGTGTTTTCTGCTGGCGCTGGCCGCCTGCGCGCAGCGAGAGGCCCTGCCACCTGCGCCCGTCGATGCGACGCTGCGCGTGCCGACCCTTGAATTCCACGCGCCGCCGGCCGATCACGTGGTCTCGACCGTCCGCTACACGCTCGACCGCCAGTTCACGCCGCTGGTCAACTTCTACCTCCAGGACGAGGTGGCCGCGTTCGGGCGCGGCGAAGACACCGCCGTCGGCGAACTCTTCGGTACGGTGGCCGTCACCGCCGAAGAGGCACGGCGGGTCTATGCCAAGGACCCGGCCGCGGGCGACCGCCGTCTGCTCGGCCGCCAGGTGCTGCTCAGCGGCAGCGTGCTGGGCATCAGCAAGGACGACGACCAGGTGCCTTACGTTGTGCTGCGCGACGGCGTGCTGCTCGGCACGAAGGCGCGCCTGGCACGCGACAGCGTGGCTGTGGCGCAGACTGTCGTGAAGGACCAGGACGTGGCCTTCGTCTGCACCGGGCGCGGGCTCGGCGCCCGCACGCCGCTGTTCGACGATTGCCGCCCGGCTGCCGCCGTGGCGCAGCGCCAGACCGAGATGCTGGCGAGCGAGTTCGCCCGCTTCGCACGCGGCCAGTCGGTGTCTCCCGAAGCGACCGAGCTGGCCGTCCGATTCGAAAGCCTCGCCCGCGCCGTCGATGACCGTGTCGACTGCTCGACCGGCTGCGAACGCCGCGT
>JAURVW010000856.1 GCA_030655275.1 Solirubrobacteraceae bacterium | reverse complement strand
CGCGGCGGGCGTCCTGCTTGGGCGTCTTGGACTTCGTGGCCGACGGTGCGGTCGTCGAGCCGGACGTCGTCGTGGTCGAGCCGCTCGGGGCCGTTGCGGCCGCCGGGCCGGAGCTGGCGGGCGCGGAGGCGGCCGGCGCGGACGCCGCCGGCGCCGGCGCCGAGCCAGAGCCTGCAGGCGCGCTCGACGAGCCGGAGGAGGAGCTCGAGGACGAGGACGGACCCGACGGTGCACTCGTCGCCGAAGGCGCGGGCGTCGAGGTGGAGCCCTTCGCCTGCTGGTCCTTCCACGTCTTGTACGACGAGATGCGGTCCCACTCGGTCCACTTCGCCGTCTTGATCACGTCGCCGGAGCCGTCGTAGTAGAGGACCTGGTTGCCGGGAAAGTCGTATTCGACGTTCGGGATCGGCGTGCAGGCGTGGTCGTCGTAGCCCGGGAGCGTGTCGAGGCCGTCGGTGTAGGTCTGACCGTCGATCGTGACCGAGATCGGAGCCGGGTTGTCGGCGGGATTCGTGACCTCGGCGGCCTGTGAGGCAGGGGCGGCGACGAGCAGGGCGGCCGTCGCGGCAACGCCGGCGACGAGGGTGTGGCGGCGGCGCGATGCGGTGTTCACGAGGCGGATCTCTCGGGCGTTGGGGGTGGAGGACGGGAGGAGTCGACGGGTCATGACTGGCTTCCGGTGACGGCGGCCAAGGGCGCGGCGGGATGGCCGTTCGGACCGGTCCACAGACGGTCTTCCAGGACGAACGAGCCGGCGGTGGTCGGTGCGGACGCGACCGCGCTTGCCGCGTGGACGGCGACCGGCGCTGCGGACGCGGGCGCAGCGGACGTGGCTGAAGCAACCGGAGCGGCCGCCGGAACGAGGGCTTCGTCGACCTCCCGGAACGCGGCGCGGCCGGCGAAGATCTCGTCGTCGAGCAGGCCGGTCTGGCGGGCGACGACCGTCGCGCTCACCGCGGCAGCAGTGACGTTGGACATCGTCCGGGCGGTGTCGGCGATGATGCTGATCGGGATCGTCACGGCGACGAACTCGAGTGGCAGACCGGCGGCGGAGAGCACCGTCGCAGCAGCTACCGTCGCAGCGCCCGGGACGCCCGCCGTGCCGACCGACACGAAGATGCTCAGCAGCGCGAGCACGAGATAGTCGGTGGGGCCGTAGGGGATGTCATACGCGTTGATGCCCCAGACCGCGATCAGGATGGGCCAGATGCCGGCGCAGCCGGGCATGCCGATCGTCGTGCCGAGCGGCGCGGTGAAATGCGCAATCTCCGGGTGCACGCCCACCTCGCGGGTGAGCTGGTTCGTCGTGACCGGCAGCGTGCCGACGCTGCTCTGCGTGGTGAACGCCGTGAGCTGTGCCGGGGCGATCTTGCGGAAGAACTGGGCGACGGGCACGTTCGCGAAGACCGAGAGGATCACGCCGTTGATGGCGTAGGCGTGCACGAAGCACGCGCCCCACACGAGGCCGAGGAGACCGACGAGCGACCAGAAGCTCGGGCCGAGGTTCGTGCTGCTGCCGACCATGTGGGCCGTCAGCGCGACGATCGCGTAGGGCGTGACGCCGATGACGTACCCGACGGCCTTGAAGATCACGAGCTTGAGGGCCTCGGTGCCGGCCCGGAATGGCTTGGCGGCCTCGGCATTGGTCTCGGCGATCGCGAGGTAGGCGATCGACAGCGTGAGGGCGATCAGGATGATCGGGATGACGCTGTTGGAGCTGAAGCTCTCCACCACGTTGGTCGGGAAGAAGCCGACGACGACCTGACCGAAGTCCTGGACCTGGCCCTCGATCGTCTGCGCGGAGGCGGTGCCGAGCTGGTTGTGCAGGCCCTGGCCGGGCTGGAAGGTGAGGGCGAGCCCGAGCGCGAGGACCACCGCGAGGCCGTTGGAGAGCAGCAGCCAGAAGATCGAGCGGGCGCCAATGCTGCGCAGCTTCGCGAGGCTGCCGAGCGACGTGACCGACGAGACGATCGCGACGAAGATGAGCGGCGCGACGGTCGCGACCAGCACGTTCACGTAGATGAGACCGACGGGCTTGATCGCTTCGACGTGCTCCCGGGCGACGAGCCCGATCGGAATGCCGACGAGCAGGGCGAAGAGCGCGACGAGGCTGAAGTTCGTCTTGCGCTTGCGGAGCTGCCAGATGGCGACCCAGGTGGCGACGACGACGGCGTAGATCGCCAAGGTGGACAGGCTGAAGGACATCGGTTTCGGCGCCCCTTCGGGGTGGGTGGATGGCGCGGAACCGCAAAGTACACTAATTCGATTGTGTTTAGCGTCTTAGTCGTTGAAGTAGCCCCCGTCCGGGCCGTTCGCGCTCCGGAGCGGCTCCAAACCTGCCGGCGGTATCCAGACCGTGCGCAGCCTCCGCCTGCGACCCTCCTCCGGCTGTTACTTTTCGCGCCATGTTCTTGCTGCAGCGCGTACGCCTCCTGGCTACGTCCCTCCTCGGCCTCGTCTTCGTGGCCCTCTCCTTCTCGGTCGCCGCGACGCCCGCCTCGGCCGCGGTCACCTTCGGCTACGGCGAGGGCCGGCCCGACATGTTCACCGACGCCCGCTGGCTCGCCCTGCCGCTGCGCGACGTGCGCCGCACCGTTGACTGGGACACGCCGAGCAAGCCGGAGAAGCTCGCCGCGCTCGACGTCTGGATGAAGGCCGCAGCCGACACCGGCTCCCGCCCGCTGCTCGCCATCGACCGTCGCTGGGACGAGGGCAACTCGAAGAAGGGCCCGTCGATCGCCCAGTACACGAAGCTCATCAAGTTCCTCCAGGGTCGCTACCCCACGTGGAAGACCCTCACGCCGTGGAACGAGGCGAACTTCCGCCTGCAGCCGACGGCGAAGAGCCCGAAGCTCGCGTTCCAGTACTACCAGGCCGCGAAGAAGGCCTGCAAGGGCTGCACCGTCACCTCGCCGGTGTTCCTCGCGGGCGGCGCCGCCGCCGACAAGTGGCTCAAGGAGTTCGTGAAGATCTCCAAGGGCAAGGTGAAGCTCTGGGCCTACCACGGCTACGGCGACAACAACCGCTTCACCGACAAGGGCTTCACCAAGTTCGAGAAGACCGTGAAGGGCCAGATCTGGGTGACCGAGGCCGCCGGCTGGGTCAAGTTCCTCGACACCGGCGCCTGGCCGTACGACGAAGAGCGCGCCGCCAAGGTGATCACGGGCATCTTCAAGACCGCCAAGAAGCACCAGTCCCGGATCAAGCGCTGGTACTTCTACCAGTGGCACGGCGAGTCGAACCCGGATGCCCGCTGGGACTCCGGCGTCATCAACTTCGACGGCACCGAGCGCCTCGGCTACCAGGCGCTGGTCAAGGGCCTGCAGGGCTGAGGCCCCGGCCGCTGGGGTCTCCTGGCGGCGAAAGGATTCGGCTGACGGCCGTCGGATCGACGGCCTTTCGAGCGCCCCGCTCGCCTCACCGGCGGGCGGGGCCGCCCGCGCCGTCAGGTCGGGCGTCGCTCCAGCAGTCGTTCGAGGTTGGCGAGTCGCTCGTTGACCTCCGCGAGCTGCCGCTCGAGGTCGGGCTTCGGCGCGGCTGCACCCTTGATGAATCGTTCGGCGGCTGCACCGGTCACGAGGGCGACGAATCCGATGCCGACGAGCATCACCGTCATCCCGATCACCCGTCCCGCATCCGTCATCGGCGTGATGTCGCCGTAACCGACGGTGGTGACCGTGGTGACGGCCCACCAGATGCCATCCCACGACGAGAGCCTCTGCTCCGGACTCTCCACCGCTGCGAACGCCGTCCCGCCGGCGATCACGATGACCACGGCCAGGACGGCGGCGTCGCGAATCCCCTCGACCGACAGCAGCCGACGCAGGAGGGCGGCCGTCTTGAGCAGCCGGAGGAGCCGCAGGAGGCGGAACACGCGAGCGGCTTGCATGCTCGCGGGGAGGAACGGCGGCGTCAGCAGGACGATCGCCACATCCAGCGGGTGATCGCGTAGGTAACGCCAGCGGTTGGGCGTCAACCAGAGCATCGTCACGAGCTCGGCCGTGAACACCAGCCAGATGCCCCAGTTGAGCACCGACGCCAGGGCGTCCCAAGGCTCACTGACCGTGGACTGCTCGAGCGCGATCGTCGGGATCACGAGCACCGCCGCAACGATCAGCGGCCACTCGAACCTTTTCTCCGCCTTGTCAGCACGCGTCGACACGACCGACACGGTTCGACGCTCTCACCCCAGTCCCTTGGCCGGGTGGGACGCACTTGCTTCGGAGCCGGGAGAACCGAAAGAGCGAAGCGCCCTGAAGCGCAGCGTCCGAGGTGCTCGTCAGCAGAGCCGATGGCCGACGCTGGCCCTGACTCCGAGACCCTCAGGCGTCGCGGACGGCTTCCGCGTTGAGCGGCGGCTCCGCCGACCACGGGAAGACGATCCACTCGTCGGTGCGGCGCCAGACGTAGTCGCACTTCACCGTCGACTGGGACTTCTCGTAGAGGGCGGCGGAGCGCACCTCGCCGACCTTCGCGCCGACGAACTGCTGGACGACCTCGAGGGTCGCGCCCGTGTCGGCGACGTCATCGGCGATGAGCACCTTTGCGTGCTCGAGATCGACGAACTCCGGCGCGGGCGGCAGGATCATCGGCACCGGCAACCGCTCGTCGACACCCGTGTAGAACTCGACGTTCATCGTGAACGTGTTCTTCACGCCGAGCGCATAGGCAAGCGACGCGGCGACGATCAGGCCGCCGCGGGCGATCGCGAGGATCACGTCGGGCTCGTAGCCGCTGTCGTGGACCGCCTGGGCCAGCGAGCGCGTGGCCTCGCCGACCTGCCCCCACTCCAAGATCTCGCGGTGACCCTCGGAATCGGCGGTGGCGCTCACGCCGGGGAGCGTAGCGGCCGGTCACCCATCTGCCGACGGGACAGCGGGCGGCGGGTCCGTCGGCCTACCCTGAACCGGTGCGTACCTCTCGGACCTCAGCCGCAGCGCTCGCGCGCGGCGCGGCGCCGTCGGCGCTGGCACTCGGCGCGATCATCGCGTCGCTCTCGGCCGGGGACGCCGCTGCCCGCGTCGCCCCTGCGATCCCGACGCCCACGCCGACCCCCGTCGCCACGGTGCAGTCGATGAAGGCGTCGTGGCATGGGACGAGTTGGTCGGTGCCGATCGACCTCGGCGGACGCGCGGAGAAGAACGCGACCGTGCGGGCGACGAGCCCGTGCGCGATCGGGACGTGCACGGCGCAGACGACCGCGAACGCCAAGGGCCGCTGGAAGGTGCGGTTCGACGCGATCCTGAAGCCGGGTCAGGCGACGCTCGACGTGACGCTCGCCAGCGGGCAGAACAAGCTCGTGCGCACGTTCAAGATCGTCAAGCCGACCGTGGCGAAACCCGGGGCCGGGACCGTGATGGTGATCGGTGACTCGCTCGCCGTCGGCACCGCGGGGCTGCTGCCGCCGCTGCTGTCGGATCGGCCCGTCACCACGCAGGCCGCGGTGGGCCGGTCGCTCTCGCGCGGACTGGCGATCTTCGCCAACACGCCACTGGATGCGTCGATCCGCGTCGCGGTCTTCAGCCTCTTCACGAACGACGACCCGTCGACCGTCTCTGCGCTCACGAAGGGCGTGCGGGCCACCATGACCCGCCTCGGCGCAGGCCGCTGCGCCGTTTGGTTCACGATCCGCCGACCGGCGGTCGACAAGGTGTCGTACAGGGCCGCGAACGACGCCCTCACGACCCTCGCCGCCGACCCGGCCTACGGCGGCCGCCTGATCGTGATCCCGTGGTCGGCGACCGTCGACGAGGACCACGCCATCCTCTCGAAGGACCGCGTCCACCCCACCGCCGCCGGGTACCAGCAGCGAGCGCAGCTCATGGCCGACGCCGTGCGCAGCTGCCCGAACGCGAGCTGAGCGCACTCACCTACGCAAGGGTGCGTATCCCACACCGGCGAGCACCCCCGCTGTGGCACCATGCCGCTCATGCTCACCCTGCACGCTCGCCCCCAGGTCGCGTTCCTCGCTCGTCTCTTCGCCCTCCTGCTGCTCGCTGCCGCTGTCGTCGCCATCGCCCTGGCCGCCGCCCCGGGCGCCCAGGCCGCCGCCGCCGCGAGCGCGACGAACTGCGCCGTCAAGGGCAAGGAGCAGAAGCTCGGCCCGACCTACGTCACGAAGGTCACCGCGAAGGGCACCACCTGCCCCTCCGCGCTCAAGCTGGTCACGGCCTTCTACAAGTGCCGCACCGCGAAGAACGGTCCGGCCGGCCGCTGCACCAAGAAGGTCTCCGGCTACGCCTGCCGCGAGACGCGCACCTCCTCGCCGACCCAGTTCGACGCAAAGGTCACCTGCACGAGCGGCAAGAAGGTCGTCGCGCACAACTACCCGCAGAACACCTAGGGCCGCGATCGATCCGCGGCGGCTCCCGGCTCAGACCTGGACCCCCGCCGCGATCGAGCACTACGGCAGTCGGTACAGGCGGCGCAGCTCGGCCAACGTGGTCTGCGCCGCCAGCTCGGAGCCGACCTCGTTGAGATGGATCCCGTCCTCGCGGCGCACGATCTGCTCGCGGCCGTCGACCACCATCGAGCCGCGGAACCGGCCGCCCGGGGTGAAGAGATCGTCGGTCGGGAGCATCGTCGCCCGGCCGCCAAACGCGCCGAGGGCGACCCGGACGGCCGCATTCACTGCCCGCGTGATCGGCTGGCGACGCGGATCCTGCGGCGCGGGGAGCGCGAGCCAGAGCACCTGCTGGGCGCCGCCGTCGAGCCAGGACTGCGCCACCTCCCGGGCGCGCGTCGCGTAGGCGGCGGCCCAGGCGGCGGTGCAGCAGTCGGCATCGGGCTTGCCTCCGCCGACCGGCAACGGAAAGCCTTCGTTGGCGCCGAGGAGCACGACGACCACGTCGACCGGGTCCTTGGCGATCTGCTCGGGCGCGAGCTGCGTCCAGTCGACCGGGGCCGTCTTGGAGATACCCGAGCCGAGGTGTGGGTCGCGGACGACGTCGACGCCCTTGGGTTCCAGCGCGCGGGCAAGGTGCACGTCGAGCGGCTGCGACATCGAGTCGCCCGTCACGAGCAGGCTCTTCAGGGTCGGCGCGGGCGTCGTCGACTGCACGGCGCGACGGTCGAAGTCGGCCTCGGTGATCGCGCCGGCGGAGGCGCCGGCCTGCCCGGGAACGGTCGCGGGACGAACGG
Source organism: Solirubrobacteraceae bacterium (assembly GCA_030655275.1). Classification (GTDB taxonomy): domain Bacteria; phylum Actinomycetota; class Thermoleophilia; order Solirubrobacterales; family Solirubrobacteraceae; genus JAGIBJ01. The sequence goes on along the minus strand of JAURVW010000856.1, from coordinate 5,565 downwards.
CGCGTGCGGGCGCCGGGTCGTCGGCCTCGAACCAACCGACGACGGCATCCGCAGCCGAGGCGAACGGCAGCGCCCGGGCGATCGACCCCGTGGGCCCACCGACCGCGACGACCACGTCGCGCGGCACGCCCTCAGGCATCTCCTCGCCCGAACTCTCGATCGAGTCGCCCGCGAAGAGCACGCACAGCACCGCCGCCAGGACGACCACGAGGATCGCGCTGCGGGCCGTCGTCGAGCGACCGCCCGGGGCCTCCTGGGTCTCCGGGCGTGAGACCTCGGTGGGCGTCGGGGTGGCGTCGTGTTCGTGCTGGTCCATGGCGGGCTTCCGTCTAGAACTGGAAGTAGATGAAGGGGGCGATCTCGCCGCTCGGGATGAGCGCGCCGACGATCAGGACGGTGAGCGCCAGCCCGCCGCCGAGCACGACCGGCCCGCGGTCCTCGGCCCAGGTCCGCAGCGCGGCCAGCGGCTTCCTCGGGGCGAGCTGCGTGCCGATCACGCCGAGCACCACGAGGACGGCAGCAGGTGACCAGAGCGTCGCCGCCCCGGGCTCGAAGAGCCGGCCGATGAGCGTGCCGGCGGTCGAGAGGTCGGTCGCGCGGAACGGCACCCAGGCGAGCGCGATCAGGTGGAACGCGACGAGCCAGCGCACCCAGGGCCGGGGGCGCCAGTCGGTGCGGGCGCGCAGCACGCGCTCGAGCACGAGGAACCCGCCGTGGATCGTGCCCCACAGCACGAAGCCCCACGCGGCGCCGTGCCAGAGCCCGCCGAGCATCATCGTGATCATCAGGTTGCGGGCCGTCTTCCACGCGCCGCCGCGGTTGCCGCCGAGCGGGACGTAGAGGAAATCGCGCAGGAACCGCGAGAGCGTCATGTGCCAGCGCCGCCAGAACTCCTGGAAGCTCAGCGACGCGTACGGCCGGTCGAAGTTCTGCGGAAAGCGGATGCCGAGCAGCAGGGCCAGGCCGATGGCCATGTCGGTGTAGCCCGAGAAGTCGCAGTAGATCTGGGCCGCGTAGGCGTAGATCGCGAGGAGCACGTCGGCGCCGCCGTAGCCCTGGGGCACCGCGAAGACGGGATCGACGACCGTGCGCGCGAGGTAGTCGGCGACGACGAGCTTCTTCACGAGGCCAAGCCCAATCAGCACGATGCCCGCGCCGACGGCCACCTTCGACGCGTCGCGCGGTGAGGCGATCTGCGGCAGGAACTCGCGTGCCCGCACGATCGGCCCGGCGACGAGATGGGGGAAGAAGCTGAGGTAGAGGGCGAAGTCGGTGAGGGACGCGAGCTCGAGGTCGCGGCGGCGCACGTCGACCACGTACGTGATCGCCTGGAACGTGTAGAAGCTCACGCCGGCCGGCAGCGCGATCGTCGCGAGGGGCAAGGGGATCGAGACGCCCACGTCGTCGCCCAGGGCGAGGATCTCCTCCACGAAGAAGCCGTAGTACTTGAAGATCCCGAGCACGAGGAGATCCGCGACGACGGCGCCGACCACGATCTGGCCACGGCGACGATCGTCCTCCGTGGACGTGATCAGCCGGGCCGCGAGCTGGTTGCCGACCGTGATCCCCGCGAGCAGCAGGCAGAACTTCGGGTCGGCCGCCGCGTAGAACACGTAGGAGGCCAGCAGCATCGCCGGCTTCCACGCCCACGGCAGGCGCATGAGCGCCCACGAGAGCGGGAGCACGAGCAGGAAGAACAGCGCGAACTCGGGGGTCGGGAAGATCACGCGCGCGCCACCGTACCATCGACCTCGTGCTCCGCCGAGTCATGCCGTTCGTCCTCGCGCTGGCCAGCCTGGGTCTGGTGGTTCCGGCCCACGCCGCCCCGTTGCGACTCACGCCACCCACTCACGCCGATCCGATCGATGCCGCGGGCGGTCCGCTCGACTTGCGCTCGGTCTCGTTCGGGCAGGTCGACACCCAGCTGCAGTTGTCGATCGAGACCGGCGCCGACTGGAAGCCGCGCACGCTCGGGCCACCGGAGAGCGGGCGTTCGCTGTGCCTGCGCGTCGACGGGCCGGGGGCGAAGGGGCTCGTCTGCGTCGACACGGAGGCTGGACGGCCCGTGCTGCGGTACCGGTCCGACTCCGACCCACCCGCCGCCGATGCGGGCGACTGGCGCACCCTGATCGCCGCCGTCGGTCGACCGGACGACGCCATGCTGCTGGCCTCCTTTCCACCGTCGGAGCTCGGGTTGGAGGAGGGCGCGTTCTCGTGGTCGGTCGAGAGTCGGTGGTTCGCGAGTCCTGCGGCCGGAACCGGGGCCGGGGGCCCCACCGCTGCGGCCGCGCCCGACGCTGCGGGCAACGCCGACGCCACGCCGGCAACCGACGCCGACTGCCCCGTCGCCACGCCGTGCGCGGACCGCATCCCCGACGGGGGTGCCTTCGGCGCGCGCTCCGCCGTGCTCGTGCAGCCGCGCTGCTTCGGCGCCGCCTCTCGCGACCCCCAGCGGCCCTGCTCGAACCCAGCGCTGCGCACGCTCGTCGTCCCCACGCCGTCCGACGCCGTCATCACGCCCAACGCCCCGTGCGAGCCGACCGACGAACCTGGGCTCGCCCATCCCTGCACCTTCGGCCGACCAACGGCTCCGGGTCGCGAGCACGTGCTCCTCGTGGGCGACAGCCACGCGAGTCACTGGCGCGGCGCGCTCGAGGTGGTCGCGCAGACCGATGGCTGGTCGGGCACGTCGATCACCCGGTCGGGCTGCCCGTTCACCGTGCGCCCCAACGCCCAGGACGACCGTCGCGACAAGGCCTGCGCGCGCTGGTTCGCCGCCGCGCGCCGGTGGCTGGTCGCCCATCCGGAGGTCGAGACGATCTACACGTCGTCGCACGTGCTCGCCGACACGCCGGAGCGTCGCAAGGACTACCAGCGCACCTGGGCCTCGCTGCCGAAGAGCGTCAAACGGATCTACGTGATCCGCGACACCCCGAAGGTCGACTACGCACAGGCGCCCTGCGTGAGCCGACGGCTACGGTACGGGCTCCCGGCCGGACTGGCCTGCAGCCAGCCCCGCAAGACCAACCTGCCGCCGGACCCGAACGCCGCGGCGGCGCGCACGAGCGGGCAGTCGCGGGTGCGACCCATCGACCTCACCCGCTTCTTCTGCGGCCAGGAGCGCTGCCTGGCCGTCGTCGGCAGTGTGCTCGTACGCAAGGACAACGAGCACATGACCAACGACTTCTCGACGACACTCGGGCCGTACCTGCGCCGCGCCGCCCACGGCGGGTAAGCCGCCACGGCGACTCCCCGGGGTGAACGGCCAATTTCCGCCGTTGGAGGTGGAGAAATTGGCCGCTCAGCGCAGACCCGGACCGTGAACGGCCAATTTCCGCCGTCGGAGGTGGGGAAATTGGCCGCTCAGCAGTCGGCGGGCGGCTAGGCGATGAAGCCGTCGCGGCGGAGCTGGCGGAGGATCAGCTCGGCGGCAATGGAGGCGCCGGCGGTGTTGAGATGCACGCCGTCGGGCTGTCGCACCTGCTTGGTCTGGCCGTTCCAGCGGATCGAGCCGCGGTAGCTGCCACCGGGCGTGAAGGTCTTGCGGAGGTCGAGCAGGGTGACCTGGTCGTCGCGGAACTTCGAGGCCGCGGAGACGAGCGCCTGGTTCACGCCGCGGAAGACGTTCGCGAAGGTGTTGCCGCGAGGTGTCGGTAGGAGCATCCAGATCACGCGCCCCTTGCCGCCGCGCAGGTAGGACCGCATCATGCCTTCGGCGCGCTTGGCGTAGGCCGCGCTCCAGGCGTCACCGCAGCACCCGACCGAACCGAAGTTGAAGCCGTCGTTGGCGCCGAGGATCACGACGGTGACGTCGGGCTTCACGCTGCCCGACGACGCCTTCGCGTGCGCCGGCCAGTTCAGCATCGCGGGCTTGGAGATGCCGGTGCTGATGTGGGCGTCGCTCGTGACGCGCCCGCCGCGGCCCGACAGCCGCTGCTTCAGGAAACCGTCGACGATCTGGATCATCGAGTCGCCGGTCGCGAGGAGCCGGAACCGCTGGCCGGCGCGGCGCGCAGTCAGCGACTGCTGCAGGCGCGGCGCGAACGGCGCTTTGGCGGTCACGATCGACCGGCCGGCGCGGATACGACCGAGCGAGACCGTCGCCGTGCGCTTGCCCGCGGCGATCGCGACCTCCTCGCAGCGAGTCGGGCCGGCGGGGCCGTCGAGGCAGACGCGCGTGGTGAAGCCGCCGAGGGTGAAGCGGTCGCGAAGGGCGACGCGGACGAGTTGCCCCGCCGACACCTTCGGCGCCGTGACCTGGAGCCGGTTGCTGCACGATGGCGTCGTGGTGCCGCGCTCGACGACCCGCTGCTCGCCGTCCGGGAAGGTGGCGGAGACGCGGTAGCGACGCGTGCGGTCCTCGCAGCTCCAGCTACCGACGCGCTGCTTTACCCGCGAGCCCGCCGTGAGCGAGAACTCACGGGCGCCCGCGACGGGCGCACCGGTGGAGTCCGGCGACGGCGACGCAGCCGAACCCGTCTCGACGACGGCAATGCGGGTGCCCTGGGGTGCCGTGACGACCAGGGTCAACGCCCCGGGCGTCCCGGCGGTGACGCGCGCGCTGAAGTCGCCCTTGCCGGTCGCGGCGCTCGCAGAGCCCGAGATGCCGGCCAGCGCACCGAGGGCGACCGTGAGTGCGAGCAGCGCCGGGGTCGACCGGGCTGCCAGCCGAGCCCGGCTAGAGATCTTGCTGGTAGGTGTGGACGACGGTCGCCTTGCTCTTCTTGCAGGTGACCCGGCCGTCGATCTCCGTGGGGATCGACTTGCGCACGTCGGTGCACCTGTAGCCCAGCACGCCACCCGAGCACTTGCCGCCCTTGCTCTTCTTCGTGCGGCACTTGTAGTAGGCGACGGCGATCTTGTTGCCCTGGGAGCAGCTCGTGCCCGTCACCTTCAGCGACGTGAAGTAGCCCTGCCCCGGGTACTTCGGCGGCTTGCAGGTGGTGGCCGCAGCGGTCGCCTGGGCCGGGCCCACCGGCCCGACCATCGCGAACCCGGCGACGGCCGCCAGCACCACCAGCAGGACGCGCCGCGCCGCCTTGGCGGCTCGGACTTCTCGAAGCGAAACGGAGAGCGAGGACATACCGGCCGGACCCTAACCTGCCTGGCCTGCGAGCAGCCGGTCGGCCCCGTCGGCGAAGGCCCGCAGATCGTCATCCCAGTCTTCGTCGCACAGGACGAGCTCAGCGGGATCGAGTCCGCGCCAGCGCAGGGCACCGTCGTCGTCGACCTCGAGGTCGTCGAGACCCGCCAGCCCAGCCGACTGCAGCGCGAGCAGCGCGGCGGCCGCACGCGGGCCCGGGTGAGCCTCGGCGTCGTCGATCGCGTCCTCGATCGCGGAGAGCGCACCGTCGACGCGCGTCAGGATCCCGTCGATCACCTCATCGATGTCCTGTTCGTCCTCGAGCAACTCGAGGGCGCGGCGGCCGGCAGCCCAGCGGCGCTCCGCGCGGACCTTGTCGGCCGGAGGTGCTCCCGGCGAGGTCGCCTCGGTCGATCGCTGCGCGCGGATGAGGCGGTCCAGGGCGGTGATGTCCTCGACCTCGAGCGTGGTGAGTCCCGCGG
>JAURVW010000849.1 GCA_030655275.1 Solirubrobacteraceae bacterium | reverse complement strand
GCGCGGGCCGTCGAGGACCTTCTTCATCTGACCGAGGATGTTGAGGCGGGCCTCGTTGGCCTGCGTCAGGGCATCGCGGAGGATCTCGAACGTGACGCCCTTGATCTTGATGTCCATCTGCATCGCGGTGATACCGGCTTCGGTACCCGCGACCTTGAAGTCCATGTCGCCGAGGTGATCCTCGACGCCGGCGATGTCGGTGAGGACGACGTAGTCGTCACCCTCCTTGATCAGTCCCATGGCGATACCGGCGACCGGCGCCTTGATCGGCACACCGGCATCCATCAGCGACAGCGACGAGCCGCAGACCGACGCCATCGACGACGAGCCGTTGGACTCGAAGATGTCGGAGACGACGCGGATCGTGTACGGGAACGCCTCCGTGTCCGGGACGACCGCGAGGAGCGCGCGCTCCGCGAGGGCACCGTGGCCGATGTCGCGGCGCTTCGGGCCGCCCATGCGGCCGGCCTCGCCGACCGAGAACGGCGGGAAGTTGTAGTGGTGCCAGTAGAACTTCTGGGTCTGCAGACCGAGGGTGTCGATCCGCATCTCCTCCTTCAGCGTGCCGAGCGCGGCGACCGAGTAGGCCTGCGTCTCGCCACGGGTGAAGAGCACCGAGCCGTGCGTGCGGGGACCGACGCCGACCTCGATCGTGATCGGGCGGATCTCGGTCGTGTTGCGGCCGTCCGGGCGCTGCTTCTGCACCGCGATGCGCTGGCGGATCTCCGCCTTCTCGATGGCGGCGAACGCCTTCTTGGCGCCGGCGGCCTTCGTGCCGTGGTCCTCGGCGTCGGCCGGGCCGGCGTACTGCGCGACGACGGCGTCCTTGACGGCACCGATCGCGTCCTGGAGCTCCAGCTTGCCGCGGGTCTCCAGGGCCTTGCTGAGGTCGGAGCCGTGCGAGGCCTTGATCTGGTCGATCAGGGCGGTGTCGACGACGATCTCGGGGAGCTCGACCTTCGTCTTGCCGCACTTCTCGCGCAGCTCGAGCTGCGCGGCGCACAGCTTCTTGATGTTGTCGTGCGCGATGTCGAGGGCGTCGAGGATCTCGGCCTCGGTGACCTCGTTGGCGCCGGCCTCGACCATCAGGATGGCCTCGGACGTGCCGGCGACGATCAGGTCGAGGTCGGCCTCGTTGAGGATCTGCTCCTCCGTCGGGTTGACGACGAAGTTGCCGTCGACCTTGGCGACGCGGACGGCGCCGACCGGCTCCTGCACCGGAACGTCGGACAGCTGCAGGGCCGCGGACGCGCCGTTCATCGCGAGGATGTCGTACGGGTGGTCGGTGTCGATCGAGAGCGTGATCGCGACGAGCTGCGTCTCGCGACGCCAGTTCTTCGGGAACAGCGGACGGATCGGACGGTCGATCATGCGGCAGACCAGGGTGGCCTTCTCGGACCCACGGCCCTCGCGCTTGAAGAACGAACCGGGAATCTTGCCTGCGGAGTACATCCGCTCTTCGACCTCGACGGTGAGGGGAAGGAAGTCGATGTCGCGCTCGGAGCCAGCGGTGGCGGTGGAGAGCACCATGGTGTCGCCTTGGCGAACGACCACGGAACCACCGGCCTGGCGAGCCATGCGCCCGGTCTCGAAAGTGATTTCGCTACCGGCGATGGTGACCGAGACGACGGTCGGGTTGGGAGTCATGTGTGGAGAGTTCTCTCTGGAGGGCGCGACGCGGTGACGTTCGGACGATGCGGCGCCCAGCTTCTTTGCTTGCTTCTTGGAGGCCCGGCCGCGCTCAGGGCGCAGACGAGTCCTGTCTTCTGATCCGAACGTCCGCATCGTACCCGCTCCGGGCCAGGTAATCCGCAATGCCGCGATCCGCGAAGACCGCGGGGATGCCCGCAGCGCCGCCGGTGATGGCCTGACGCGTTTCCCGTGCAATGCGCGGCTTCACCGCTTCCGACCGCCGATCGGCGTCAAACCGGGCGATATCGAGCCCGAGCGATTCCGCCAGCGCCCAGAGGTGTGGCGGGTCCTGGCGCCCCTGGTCGCGGAGCAGACCTCGGGCAAACGGCCAGAACGCACCCTGCAGCCCGGCGGCCTCGGCGGCCGTCGCCGCGCGCAGCGCCGGCTCCCCGCGGGATCGCAGCACGAAGTGGCGCAGGTCGATCCGCACCTCGATCCGCGAGAGGCGGTCGAGGGCGACGGCACAGTCCGGGCAGGACAGATCGGCGTGGACGGTGATCAGCGGCGCGCCGGCGGGGCCGTCGATCCGGGGTTCGGCGTCCGCGCCAGTGTCGGCGCCGACGGCGATCTCCGGGCCCGTGGGCGGCGTATCGCCGGTGTGCGCATTCACGCTCTCTCCCGCAGCCATGAGCTCGAGGGTACCCCGGACGACGTCTTCCCCTTCTTCGCCGACGCCTTCGCCCTCGAGTCGATCACGCCGCCGCTGCTGCGGTTCGGGGTGATCACGCCGGGCCCGATCGACATCCGGACCGGCACGGTCATCCAGTACGCGATGCGCCTGCACGGCGTGCCGATGAACTGGATCTCGTCGATCCAGGGCTGGGATCCGCCGCGCGCCTTCACCGACACGCAGATCCGCGGGCCGTTCCGGCTCTGGCACCACACCCACACCTTCGAACCGCTCTCCGGTGGCCGCACGCTCATGCGGGACGAGGTGCGGTACGCCCTCCCCCTCGGCCGGCTCGGTTCGCTCGCGCATCCATTCGTCCGCCGCGACCTAGAGCGGATCTTCGACTACCGGGCGTCGGTCATCGCCGATCGGCTCGTAGAGCGCGCGGGCGCCGGCCACCGCTGACGCGGGCCTCGCCGGGCCCACCGGCCGCGCGCTATTTGGCGCGGACGGTGATCGTCTGGTTCTGGACGGAGCCGTCCGTGAACGCCAGACGGACCTTGAGCTTCACGCGGCGAGTGCCCTGCCCCGGCTTCAGCGCCGTGGTGCGCCTCACCGATCCGGCCTTGAGCTTGACCGCGAGCTGACGGGTGTTCTTGCCGCTGGCGGTCACGATCACCGCCTTCGTGGTGAACGTGAGCTTGGCCGCCGCGCCGGAGAGCTTCACCGATTGGTACTGACGGCGGCTCGCGCGTCCCTTCACGACCGCAAAGCCGCCGGGCAGCGTGAGCTTGGCCGACTGCAGGCTGCGTCCGCCCAGGTCGGTCAGCCGCCACGAGAGGCCGTAGGTGCTCGAGAGGGTGATCGCGGAGCGCTTCGCCACCCGCGGCGCGCACGGCGCGGGGATCGTGTGGCTGGAGGCCTGTGACCCGTGGGCCGCGAACGTCGCATCCCACACGGCCGTCTCGGGGCAGGTCGCAGCGGACACCTTGATCGGACCCTTCGCGCCGCCGAAGATGTCGAGATCGAGCCTGCGGAGGGGAAGGTCGGGAATCGCGTCGAACCGGACGACGAGCCGCTGCGACGGCTGCTCGATCCGCGTGACGCTCAGGACGCGCTGCGAGAAGCGCCCGGTGAAGCTCAGGCCCAGGCCCGGCAGGGTCTCGCCGGGGATCGCGACGAGGTACACGTCGCCCGGGATCGGCTCGGGCGTGACGGCGACCCGCGCCGTCGTCGTGCCGACGCGCGCGT
>JAURVW010000843.1 GCA_030655275.1 Solirubrobacteraceae bacterium | reverse complement strand
GGCGGCACCCGCGTGCCGCGCAAGGGCACCGTCTTCGTGTCGGTTCGCGAGTCCGACAAGACCCGCATTCTCGATGCCGTGAAGCTGTTGTCGTCGGCCGGCTTCCGCGTGCTCGCCACCGGCGGCACGCAGCGTTATCTGGTCGACAACGGCGTGCCGGAGAACCTGGCGCAGTTCATCTTCAACGTCTCGTTGGCCACGGCCCGCAAGGACGCCATCTCGCACATCGTCCCGGCCAACGTGCTGGTCAACAACTGCGTGATGGTCGCCACGACGCCCCAGCCGGGCTGCGTCGCCAAGTTCGACGCCGAGGCGTCGGGCGACAACCAGCTGAAGAGCTCCCAGATGAAGTCCTTCCTGGCCCGCCAGAAGGCGATCGCCGCCGCCCAGCCCAAGGGCGAGAAGGACCCGGACTCGCTCCTGCCCCCGGCCACGACCACGAAGGAGGCGGGACGATGAACCGCCGTCGCACCTCCCTCGCCGGCAGCCCCGTGCTGATCGGCGCGGCCACCGCGCTGATCGCCCTGGTCGCCGTCGTCCTCTCGTACAACGCGAACAAGGGCCTGCCCTTCATCACGACGTACGACATCAGCGCCGAGGTCGCGGACGCGAAGAAGCTGACCACCAGCGTCGACGTCCGCATCGGCGGCAAGCGCGTCGGCCAGGTCTCGCAGATCACGCCGAAGAAGTCGCCCGACGGCCGGCGGTTCTACGCGGTGCTGAGCCTGAAGCTCGACCGCACGATCGCGGAGCTCCCCGCCGACACGAAGCTGCGGATCCGCCCGAAGAGCATCATCGGCGCGAAGTTCGTCGAGCTGTTCCCCGGGAAGAGCACCCGCACGATCGCCGCCGGCGGCACGATCCCGGAGTCCGCGACGAGCGACTCGGTCGACCTCGACGAGGTCACCCGCCTGTTCGACGCGAACCTGCGCAGCTCGTACCGCGGCGTCATCAAGGAGGCCGCCAACGGCTTCGCCGGCCGGGGCTCGGAGCTCAACGAGGGTCTCGACGCCCTGCCGCCGGCGCTGTCCAGCGGCTCGCGTCTCCTCGCGACGATCTCGGACCCCAGCACCCAGCTGGGCGGCTTCGTCCGGGGCCTCGACTCGGCCACCCAGGCGCTGCGGCCGACGGCCGCGCCGCTGGCGGACCTCTTCCGCGCGGCCCCGCCGACGCTGAACGCGCTGGGCGACGAGGAGGACTCGATCGGCCAGACCCTGCAGCTGACCCCGACGGTCGAGGCCGCCACGCAGAGCGCGTCCCGCGTCGCCGCACCGGTCCTGCGCGACGCCGCCGCGCTGCTGCGCGAGGTCCGCCCGGGCGTCC
>JAURVW010000842.1 GCA_030655275.1 Solirubrobacteraceae bacterium | reverse complement strand
GAAGAGGCGGACGTAGAGGCGTAGGGCCGCCCGCCCGGCCCCGCACTTCTCCATCGTCGCGATGGCGCGCGAGGTGGCGGTGCCGGAGCCGAGATCGGTGAGGAACTGGATGGTGCCCCGCGCCGCGAGGATCACCAGGTACGACGCGAGCGGGGCGGTGGTGAGCGTGTGGGCGACGAGCGCGGTGCCGACGAGCCCGAGCACCAGCACCACAGGCATGGCGACGGCGTTGGAGCGGACGGCCGAGGCCGCGCGCCCCGCGATGGGCTGATCGCTCATCGGGCTACGACGTGAGCGCTCGGAGGTGGCCGACGACGAGGTCCATCAGGCGCCCGAGGCTGTGGTCTGCCTCGATCACCACGCGGGTCCCCGCCGTGATCGACGCGCGGCGCTCGCCGGAGAGGGAGACGGCGTGGACGAGCGCATCGGCGATGGCCTGCGCGTCGTGCGTGGCGGCGAGGCCGTCCCAGCCCTCCTCGGCGGCGATCCGACCGAACACCTCGTTGGTCGACACGGGGATGCAGCCGCCGAGCATCGCCTCCAGGAGTGACTTGTCGAGCGCGTTGCCCGTCCCGAGGTTCAGGACGATGCCGCCGGCGCGGTGGGCACGGCCGATCTGGTCGAACGGAACCGGGCCCGCGAAGTCGACGCGGCCCGCAAGGTCGGGCTGCTCAGCGCGTCGGTGCAGGCCGGCGACGTACTCGGCATCGCTCAGTCCCGGTTCGCCGACGAGCGCGAGCTTGAGCTCGGGCGCGACCGTGGCGGCGAGCGCAACGGCCTCGAGGGCGACATCGATGAACTTCACCGGGGAGAGCCGGCCGATCGCGACGGCCGTGTGCCGCCACCCCTCGGGCGGGTCCACAACGGGCGAGATCCGGGCGGTGTCGACGCCCTGCCCGACGATGTGGAGCTTGGGGCCGGGCAGCCGGTAGCCGGCCGGCGACGAGCTGATCGCCCGGTCGACGACGGCGTTGGCGGCGCGCAGCGTGCGGGTGACCGAGCCGTGCGCGTACCAGAGCAGCACCGGCACGCGGAACAGCTTGGCGAGTGGTGCGTACATCACCGCGAACAGCGGCTGCATGTGGGCGAACACGACGTCGGGCCGGTCGCGCACCGTGATCCCCGTCGTGAGCCTCCAGAACCGCAGCGCGCGACGGGCTTCGGACCACCCGTGCTCGGCACCCAGGGAATGCACGGTCACGTTGGCGGGCAGCTCCACGCGGCCGGCGCGCATCGTGACGACCGTGACGCGATCGACCCGTGCGGCGAGCTCGGCGATCCAGCGGTGCGTGAACCCGAGCGTGGTGTCGTCGGCGTCGGTCGCGAGGTTGAAGAGGAGGACGTGCATCGGTCAGCGGCGAGCGGCCAGCAACCGACCGTACAGGTCGTCGACATCCTCGATCAGCCGCTGGGCGGCCCAGCGCTCGGTCACGTGGGTGCGAGCGGCGCGGCCGAGCGTGGCGCGCAGCGGCGCGTCGGCGGCGAGCTCGGCGAGCGCCGCAGCGAAGGCCGTGGCGTCACCGGCCGGGACCACCCGGCCCGTCGTGGGCGTGACGATCTCGGTCACCCCGCCGACGTCGGTCGCCACGAGTGGGAGGCCGGCGGCCGCGCTCTCGATCAGCGACACGGGCGTGCCTTCGTTGTCAGAGCTCAGCACGGCGATGTCGGACGCGCCGGCGATCTGGTCCAGGTCACGGCGGTAGCCGAGGAACCGCACGGCGTCGGCGATCCCGAGCGAATCCGCCTGGGCGCGGAGCTCGGCTTCGAGCTCGCCGCCGCCGGCCAACACGAGCGCGAGCTCGGGGTGGGCGCGGTGGGCCAGGGCGAACGCCTCGAGCAGCACGTCGACGCGCTTGATCGGGACGAACCGGCCCACCCAGGAGCAGACGACGGCGGTCTCGGGAAGGTCGAGCGCTGCGCGGAAGGCCTGGCGCGGCTCGCCCGTGCGGTCCACGGCGGTGAAGGCGGAGAGGTCGAGGCCGAGCTCGATCACCTCGAACCGGTCGGCGGGGGCGACCCCGAGGTCGACGAGCTCGTCGACCGTCGCCTGGCTCACCCCGACCAGGCGGTCCGACCGGCGGCCGAGGACCGTCTCCACCCAGCGGTAGACGGCCGTCACCTGCGGCCCGAAGTAGCCGCTCAGGACGTGCCCGTGGAACGTGTGGACGATCACCGGCCGGGGCCGGAGGGTGAGGGCGGCGAGGCGGCCGAGGGCGCCGGCCTTCGCCGTGTGGGTGTGCACGACGTCGGGGCGGAACGCCCGCATCATCCGGATCAGCTTGATCAGCGCCCGCAGATCGCGCACGGGCGAGAGCTCGGGGCCGAGCGCCTCGAGCGAGCGGTGGTCGGCCCCGCGCTCGGTGGCGAGATCTTCACCGCTCTCCTCGCCGTCCTTCACCTGGCCGGTGAGGAGCAGCGAGCGATAGCGGTCGCGGGGCAGGCCGCCGCCCAGGATCGAGACGTGGTGGGCGGGGCCACCCAGGTTCATCCGCGCGATGACGCGGACGACCCGGATCGGCTCCGTGACGCCGCGATCAGCGGGCAATGCGGACTTGGCGCAAGGCTCCGCGCAGGTCGACGACGACCGGCGTGTCGGCCAGGAGGGCCTGATGGTCGATCCCCGGGTGCACGGTGACGATGACGGCGACGTCGCAGCCGGCGACCGCGTCGCTCGCGCTGTGGGCGTTCAGCCCGAACGCCTTCAGCTCGGGCACGTACTCGTCGGCGTAGACGATCTCGCCACCCATGCCCCGCAGCAGCTCGATGATCTTGAGCGCGGGGCTCTCGCGGATGTCGCCGACGCCGGCCTTGTAGCTCACGCCGAGGATCGCGATCTTGGAGCCCTTGACGGGCTTGCCCACATCGTTGAGGGCCTTCACGACGCGGTCGCTGGAGTGGTACGGCGCGTGCTGGTTCATCTCGCCGGCGAGCTCGATGAAGCGCGTCGTCATGTCGAACTTGCGGGCCTGCCATGAGAGGTAGAACGGGTCGACCGGGAGGCAGTGGCCGCCCATACCCGGGCCCGGCTCAAAGCGCATGAAGCCGTACGGCTTGGTGGAGGCGGCGTCGACGACCTCCCAGATGTCGATGCCCATGCGCTCGCACAGCATCGCCATCTCGTTGACCATCGCGATGTTGACCGAGCGGAAGATGTTCTCGTGGAGCTTCGTGAGCTCGGCGACCTCGGGCGTGGAGACGCGCACGATGTGGTCGCAGACCTCGCCGTAGAGCTCGACGGCACGATCGCCGCAACGCTCGGTGAGGCCGCCGACGACCTTCGGCGTGTTGCGAAGGGTGTAGTCCGTGCGGCCCGGATCGACCCGCTCCGGCGAGAAGGCCAGGGCGAAGTCGCTGCCGGCGATGAGGCCGGACGTCGCGAGGATGGGCGCGAGGAGATCGCGCGTGGTGCCCGGGAAGGTTGTCGACTCCAGGATGATCAGCTGGTCGCGACGCAGCACGCGGGCGAGAGCGGTGGCCGAGGACTCGAGCGGGCCGAGATCGGGCTCGCGGTTGGACGTCAGCGGTGTAGGGACGCAGATGACGACGGCGTCGACGTCGGCCAGCGGCTCGTAGCTCGGCGAGGCCGTGATCTTGCCGAGCACGGCCTGCAGGCGCTCGGACGGGATATCCTCGATGTACGACTCGCCGCGGGTGAGCGCGCCGACGCGGAAGTCCGAGACGTCGACGGCGACGACGTCGTGATCGGCCTCGGCGAACTCGACGACGAGCGGGAGGCCGACGTATCCGAGGCCGACGACACCGACGGTCATGCGGTCCTCGAGACTCGGGGGTTGGCGAACAGGAACGGGACCATCCGGAAACCCTAGCGAAGGAACAAGCCACGGAGAGCCGTCGGCCCGGCCCCTGGCGGGTATGGGTCACGGTGCGTAGCGCGATCCGGTCCGTCGGCGTGGCCCCGGCTCGCTAGCGCAGGCTCTCGTAGACCTTGTACGAGGGCTTCTGGTTGCCCTCCAGGTCGATCAGGCCGATCCTCGAGACCTGCCCCGTCGAGAGACGAGTGTCACGCAGGGCGAACCAGCCGAGGGCGTAGAGCTTCTCGGTCTTCGCGATCTTCCAAGCGGACTTGAGCCAGCTCGCCTGGACGGCGCGCGTCACGTAGTACGGGAATTCGTAGCTCTTCTCGTCGGTCGGGGCCGTGTACTCCGCGGCGAACAGCTTGATCTTCGGGTTGCGGCCGCTGCGGGCCAGGTACTTCTTGATCCACGGGATGAACACGTCGAGATCGGAGAAGTCGGCGGTGCCCGGCAGGATCTGGTCCTTCTTGAGGTCCGGGCCGCGCGTGCCGAACGGGTTGTGGCCGTAGAGGTCCATCCGTGGCGGCTTGCCGTTGGGCAGACGCAGGTAGCGCACCCAGCTGAACGGGTCGATCGAACCGCTCGTGGTGGTGTTGCCGCCGATCACGAGGTTGTTCTTGTTGAGCTTCTTGAGGCGCACCGAGGTGGCGTCGATCATCTGCGCGTAGACGTTGAGCTCCTTCTGCTGCGTCTTCAAGAGCGGCTTGGGCTGCCCCTTGGCGTTGCCGGACTTCGCGTAGTAGTCGCGGGCAGGCGAGGGCGTGATCGCGAACTTGTCGGCGAGGTTGGGCTCGCCCCAGACCATGAAGCGGCGGATCGACGGATACCGCTTGGCGAGGGCCTCGACGAACTGCGCGTAGACGCCCGGCCGCGTGGGCGGGGCGAGGCGGGAGACGTTACCGTTCGCCCACCCTGGCGTGAACATCACCAGCACCCCAACGTCAATCCCGTACTTCGCGCCCTCCGTGACGGCGAGGTCCAGGCTGGCGGGCCACACGTAGGCCGGGTCGTTCGGGTCGACCGGGTTGGCCGGCTGGGTGGGCGCGATCTGGTCCCACGACACGCCGGTCATCCAGAGGTTCACCCCGAGCGACTTGTAGGTCGGGAACTCGGACTGGCCCTCGGCGTCGGTGACCCCGCCCCAGATCGCCTTGATCGGGGCCGCTTGCGCCGCCGATGCGGCGCTCAGCCCGCCTCCGAGGACGGCGAACAGAACGAGGAGGAGCCGAGCCGCCCGGTGCAGGGCGGCGTCGAACGCGGAGAGGCAACGCATCGGACCAACCTACCGAGGACGTGCGGGCGATCCGCCGCTTGGTGCGCCTACCCGCGCCGGGTGCTCGTGGCCGGCTCGAAGCCCATCAGCTCCAGCCGCTTGAGCGCGCCGGCCCGCACGTCGAGCCGCTCCCGCACGCGTTGGGCCCCGCTGGCCGCGATCGCGGCCGCCTGCTCCGGGTGGTCGATTGCCCAGCCGATGGCGTCGGCGAAGGCCTCGGGCGTCGGCTCCCGTTCGAGGTAGTCGACACCGGGCCGCAGCGAGCGGTGGTCATGCTCGGGGTTGGCGGTGATCAGCAGGCAACCGGAGCTCATGGCCTCGGCGGCGGCGGTGGTCGGGAAGCCGTCGGTGATGCCGCCGTCGATCTCGTCGCCCCGCTCGGCGCGCACCGGCGAGAGGAAGATCGCCGTGCCGCGGTGCAGCTCCCGCAGTTGCTCGCGACTCTGCCAGCCGACGAACGTCGAGGACCGCCCGGCCTGGTCGGCCGAGGCTTCGTTGGGGCCCGCGACGGTGAGGTGCACGCGGTGCCCGGCCCGGTCGACGAGGCGCTGTGCGGCGAGGGCCACGTCCAAGCCCTTGCGCGGCTTGGCGTCGGCGGCGAAGAGCAGCTGCACGGGATCGGCGGTGAGCTCGACGGCCGAGGTGCGGCCGTAGAAGTCGGTGTCGATCGTGGCAGGGTCGATCGGGAGGATCGAGGGGAACCGCTCGAGCGCTGGAGTGACGTAGGAGAAGACCTGGTCGGCGCGGTCCACGAGGTGGGCGACGCGGTCGAGCGACTCGTCGCTGGCCAGCAGACCGCCTCCCGGGTACAGCAGGGCGTGCGTACGCATGCCGTAGCGCCGAAGCACGCCGGAGAGATCGAGTCCGTCGGCCACGCCGACCGGGTGCCCGGGCGGGCGCGGGATCCCGAGGACGCCGCTCATGAAGTCGAGGAACACGCCGTAGACGTCGGTCACGCCGAGTCCGGGGGCCAGGCGTGGGAAGTCGGCGAGGGGCAGCACCGGCGCGGGGAACGGGTCGGTCATCTCGTACATCGAGAAGAAGACCGTGTCGGGCAGCGCCTCGTGCAGGGCGAGGGCGTCG
>JAURVW010000824.1 GCA_030655275.1 Solirubrobacteraceae bacterium | reverse complement strand
CGACGCCGCGCATGATCGGCCCGTCGGGACGGTCGCCGGGCACGGGGTCGAAGGAGGCGGGTCGATGGGTCATGGCAGCGCGCTTGCCATGCTCATCGTCAGTGGCACGCAGCCACTTGACCCGGGGCCGCGACGACGAGGCCCGTCGGAACCCTAGACGCCGAACGTCTGCGTGATGAGCACCGGGACGCCGGCGGCATCGGAGGCGTCGAGATCGACGGTGACCGTGAACGCGAACTCGCCGTTGCTCTCGGGGTCGTCGACGATCTGCCGCGCCGACCAGACGCGGGCGCCGGGAGCCACGCCGACCGGGTTGCGATCGATGATCAGGAGTTCGGGGGACCGCGCCTCCGGGCCGGCGCCCATCCATTCGTGCAGTTCCCAGTAGGCCCCGAGCGCCTCCTCCCAGGAGGTCTCGTCGAGCGGAGCGCGGCTGGCCGGCAGCGTAAGGGCTGCGGCCTCCTGGTCCATCGCGGCGAGCGCGTCGAAGCGATCCCGCGCGGCGAGCTGCACGCGCTGGAACATTGCGTTGCGCACCATCACCGCGAAGGCGCGCTCGTTGGCGGTGATCGGGCGGGCGGGCGGGGCCAGCTCGCCCGCCTCCTCGCGGGCGACCGCCGCGGCCACGGCGTCGGGGTCCGTCAGGGCCTCCCACTCGTCGAGGAGGCTGGAGTCGGTCTGGCGGACGGTCTCCCCGAGCCACTCGATGATGTCCTCGAGCTCTTCGGTGCGGAACCGCTCCGGCACCGTCTGGCGCAGTGCGCGGAACGCGTCGGAGAGGTACCGGAGAACGAGCCCCTCCGAGCGCATGAGGCCGTAGTGCGACACGAGCTCGGTGAAGGAGAACCCCCACTCGTACATGTCGCGCACGACCGACTTGGGCGAGAGATCGGACTCACGGACCCAGGGGTGGGTCTCGCGGTAGATGCGGAACGCGTCGAGCAGCTCCTCACCCAGCGGTTTGGGGTACGTGACCTGCTCGAGCAGCTCCATCCGCTCGTCGTACTCGATGCCCTCGGCCTTCATCTCGGCGACGGCCTCTCCGCGGGCCTTGTTGGCCTGCGCGGCCAGCACCGGGAACGGATCGCCGAGGATCGCCTCGACCACCGAGAGGAGGTCCAGCGTGTAGTGCTCGGTCTCGGGATTGACGAGCTCGAAGGCCGCCAGGGCAAACGAGGCGAGCGGCTGGTTGAGGGCAAAGTCGGCCTGGAGCGCCGGCGCGAGCTGCAGCGTGCGGCCGTCGGTGTCGGGCTCGGGGAGCCATTCCAGTACGCCCGCGGCGAGGAGTTCGTCGCCGAGCTCCTGCGCCTGGACCGAGAGTTTCTCGCGGCTGCGCTCGTCCTCGTGGTTGTCTTCCATGAGCGCCCGCATCACGTCGATCGGGTCGCCGGGCTGGTTCACGACGTTGAGGATCGTCGAGTGGTCGACCTTCATCCGCGAGACGAGCGGCTCCGGCACCGCGCCGCGCAGGCGGGTGAAGGTCTCCTCGGTCCAGCTCACCTGCCCCTCGGGCGGCTTCACCTTCTGCACGCGCTTGCGCTTGACGGGATCGTCGCCCGCCTTGGCGAGCCGCCGCGCATTCTCGATCACGTGCTCCGGCGCCTGCACCACCACGTGGCCGGACGTGTCGAACCCGGCCCGGCCGGCACGCCCGGCGATCTGGTGGAATTCTCGCGCCTTGAGCACGCGGTTGCTCGTGCCGTCGTACTTCGTGAGCCCGGTGAAGACGACGGTCCTGATCGGCACGTTGATGCCGACGCCGAGTGTGTCGGTGCCGCAGATCGCCTTGAGCTGGCCCGACTGCGCGAGCTGCTCCACGAGGCGGCGATAGCGCGGGAGCATGCCGGCGTGGTGCACGCCGATGCCGCTGCGCACGAGTTTCGAGAGCACCTTGCCGAAGCCCGAGGTGAACCGGAACGCGCCGATGGCCGCGGCGATGGCGTCGCGTTCCTCGCGGGTGCAGAGCTTCGCCGAGAGCAGCGACTGCGCGCGCTCCATCGCCGAGGCCTGCGTGAAGTGCACGATGTAGACCGGGGCCTGATCGGTGCCCACGAGGTGCTCGAGCTTCTCGTGGAGCGGCTCGACCGACCACTCGAAGGTGAGCGGGATCGGTCGCTCGGCACCTTCGACGACGGCGGTGTCGCGGCCGGTGCGGCGGGTGAGGTCCTCGCTGATCTTCGTCGTGTCGCCGAGCGTGGCGCTCATCAGGACGAACTGCGCGTGCGGCAGGCACAGCAGCGGCACCTGCCACGCCCAGCCGCGCTGCGGCTCGGCGTAGTAATGGAACTCGTCCATCACGACCTGGCCGACGTCCGCGCCCGCGCCCTCACGCAGCGCGAGGTTCGCGAGGATCTCGGCGGTGCAGCAGATGATCGGGGCGTCGGCGTTGACCGACGCATCGCCGGTGAGCATCCCCACGTTCGTGGCGCCGAACACCCGGCACAGCTCGAAGAACTTCTCCGACACGAGCGCCTTGATCGGCGCCGTGTAGAAGGTGGTGCGGTCGCCCGCGAGCGCCGCGAAGTGCGCGGCGATGGCGATCATCGACTTGCCCGAGCCGGTCGGCGTCGCGACGATCACGTTCGCTCCGCCGAAGATCTCGATCGCCGCCTCCTCCTGGTGCGGATACAGGGGGCGCCCGCCCTCCTCGGCCCAGCCGGAGAACGCGTCGAAGAGGAGATCCTCGTCGTCGGAGGCGGGGATGAGATCGACGAGGGACATCGACCGGTTGACGCTATCGGTCGGCGCGGCCCCGGCCGTCGTCGCCCAGGCGATGACGGCGGCTCGGGCGACCTCGTCGATCGCCCGGCGCCGGTCTTCGGGTCAGACGGGGCGCGCGAGGCCGAGGCCGTAGACCCCGTCGCCCTCGAACCAGTCGGTGAGCTCGAAGCCGGCGGAGGCGTAGAGCTCGGCGACGGTCTCGCGGCGGAACTTGCGGCTGATCTCGGTGAAGATCGGCTCGCCGTCGGTGAACGACACGTCGAGGCTGAGGGCGTTGATCCGGGCCTGCTGGGCGCCCTTGGCCCGCAGGCGGGTCTCGATGCGTTCGAGGTCGGCGTTCCAGATCGACTCGTGCTCGAACGCATCGACGACGAAGTCGGCGTCGAGCTCGCGGTTGATCACGCGCAGCACGTTCTTGTTGAACTCGGCGGTGATGCCCGCGGCGTCGTTGTACGCCGCGACGAGGTCGGCCTCGCCCTTCACGAGATCGGTGCCGAGCAGGATGGCGTCGCCGGGACCGACTTGCCCGCGGAGAGCAGTGAGGAACGCCTGGACCTCGACGGGCTCCAGGTTGCCGATCGTCGAACCGAGCAGCGCGACGAGCCGACCGCCCTCGTCGGCACGGCCGAGCAGCGGCAGCTGGGTGGTGAAGTCGAGGATGCGACGTTCGATCTCGAGCTGCGGGAACGCTGCGCCGAGCGATCGCTCGGCGATCGCGATGGCCGAGGCGCTCACGTCGACCGGCACGTACCGCTCGAGCTGGCCGGTCGCCAGGAGCGGCGCGAGCAGCAGGGGAGTCTTGGTCGACGATCCCGATCCCAGCTCGACGAACTCGCGGGCCGGGAAGGCGGCCGCGATCGCGGCGCCCTGGTCGGCCAGGAGGGCGGCCTCGGCGCGGGTCGGGTAGTACTCGGGCTGCTCGCAGATCTGATCGAAGAGATCGGAGCCGTAGGCGTCGTAGAACCACTTCGGCGGAAGGTGCTTGTGGGTCGCGGTGAGACCGCGGAGCACGTCGGCGGCGAGCGCGGTCCAGGTCTCCGGCGTGCCCTCGTCGAGGTCGAGGCCGTGCTGGATCAGCACGTCGCAGTCTTGGGCGTGGGTGGTGGGCATCTGGAAGTCGTTTCTCGTGGGGCTCAGGCGTCAGCCGCACAGCGGAATCCGGCAAAGATCTGCCGGCGCTGCGGGTGGTCCCAGTTGCGGAAGGTCGAGCGGGCGCAGTCGGTCGAGGTGGCCCAGGAGCCGCCGCGCAGGACGCGGTAGGGCCCGTCGAAGAACACCTCGGAGTACTCCGGGTACGGAAAGGCCCGGAACCCTGGGTACGGACGAAGCGCGGAAGAAGTCCACTCCCACACGTCGCCGATCATCCCGAGGGCACCGCAGGGCGCTGCGCTGGCCGCGGTCGGCGGCAGGGGGCCGAGCGCGTCACCGCCGACGTTCGCGACCGCGCGACTGATCGGAGCAGCGCCCCAGGGCTGGGGGCGACTGATGCCGGTGGTCGCGTCGAGGCGCGCGGCGGTCTCCCATTCGGTCTCGGTCGGCAGCCGGACACCTCGCCAGCGGGCGTAGGCGTCGGCCTCGAACCACGACACGTTCATCACGGGTTGGGTTCCGTCCGGGTCCTCGAGACGGTCGAAGCGGCGCACCTGCCCGTCGGTGGTCCAGTAGAGCGGCCGTTCGACCCCCTCCTGCCGACGCCACGCCCAGCCCTCGGCCGTCCAGAGTCGCTCGTCGTGGTAGCCGCCATCGGCGATGAACGCCCGGTAGGCCTCGATCGTGACGGGCGTACGGTCGATCCGAAAGCCGGGGA
>JAURVW010000821.1 GCA_030655275.1 Solirubrobacteraceae bacterium | reverse complement strand
GGCGGCGAGCCCGGCCGCGGTCGTGCCGCCGTCGCCGTGGCGGGCCCCGAGGCCGCGCAGCAGCATCTCGGCGTAGAAGTTGTCGGAGGGGGCGTTCGTCGCGGCGGCGAGTTGCTGCAGCGTGGGGGAGGTGGTCTTCGCGACGACGGTCGCCTCGGCCCCGGCCGGTGCCGAGGCACCGAAGGTGATCGTGCCGCCGACGCCGCGCGCCTTCATCGCGTCGCGCAGTTTCACGAGCACCTGGCGCGCCGGATCGGTGACCGACGCCGACCCGAATCCGCGGAGCGTCACGAGCGCCCCGAGGCGTCCGCCGATCTCGCGGTTGTAGGCGCCGCCGCTGAGTCCGGTGCCCTGCTGCGAGGTCCAGCCACCGAGGTCGGCCCGCAGCTCGCCGTCGATCTCCTTGACGCCCGCCTTCGAGACGGCGTCGGCGAGCGTCACGAGTTGGTCGAGCCGCAGCGACGGATCGCCGGCGCCGCGCACGACGAGGTCGCCCTGCAGCACGCCGTCCTCATCGATCTCGCCCGTGCGCAGCACCTCGGTGGTGAGACGCATCGACGGGTCGTCGAGCATGAGCGTCGCCGAGGTGGTGAAGAGCTTCGTCACGGAGGCGGGGATCCGCTTCGTCGTCGGGGTGCGCGAGACGAGGACGGTGTTCGTCGCGGCCTCACGGGCGTAGACGCTCGTCGCGCCCGGCATGCCGGAGACGATGGCCTTGAGGTTCGACTGCGTCTGGGAGAGCGTCGCGGCCCCCGCACCGGCAGGGGCCGCCGATCCGCAGGCGAGCAGGCCGAGGACGAGAATGGCGCGGTGGAGCGGTCGGCGCACCGGGAAACCGTACCGGCCCGGCAGGCGCGTCACGCCACCACACCCACGGAGCCCGCGTCGGAGCGGCGCGGAAGCGTGCGCCGCCACGTCGCCCGGGAACGCCGGCGTGGCGCGCCCGGGCGGTGTGGGCGGGCGCGAGCCCTAGGCGTAGAGGGCGTCGAGCTCCTGCGCGTACATCTGCTCGACGACGTTGCGCTTGACCTTCAGCGTCGGCGTGAGCTCGCCCGTCTCCTGGGAGAAGTCGGCCGGCAGGATCGTGAACTTCTTGATCTGCTCGACCGGCGCGTAGTGGGCGTTGGCGTCGTCGAGGACGCGCTGCACCTCGGCGATGGTCTTCGGGTCCTTGGCGAGCTCGGCGAGGTCGGTCGGCAGGCCGTTCTGCTCGGCCCAGCCCGGCGCCGTCTCCGGGTCGAGCGTGATGAGCGCGACGGGGTAGGCGCGGCGGTCGCCGTGCATCATCGCCTGGGAGATGATCGGGCTGAGCTTGAGCTCCGCCTCGATGTTGGCCGGCGTGAGGTTCTTGCCGCCCGCCGTGATGATGATGTCCTTC
>JAURVW010000813.1 GCA_030655275.1 Solirubrobacteraceae bacterium | reverse complement strand
GGTCGCCGCGCAGTGCCTGCAACTCGTCGCGCGTGAACGGCGAGGTCGCGCTGATGATGTAGCGCGCGAAGCCGATCGCGCTCGCGCGTTCGATCGCGCACAGCTGCGCACTCACCACATCGGCCACGTCGACACGCCGGTTCAGCAGTTCGTTGACCTGCAGGTTCGCCGGCGCGAAGCGCTCGCGCACGTCCTTCTGGTCATCGCGCTCCGGAAAGAACCGCGAAGTCCGCAGCACGATGCACGGCATGCCGCGCTCGCGGCGGAACAACGCGCAGAGTTCCTCGGCGGCGAGCTTGGTGACGCCGTAGATGTTCTTCGGCATCGGCACGAGCGCCTCGTCGACCCAGACCGCCGGCAAGCCCGCAGCGGGCGCCATCGCATCGCCGAAGCTGCTGGTCGTGCTGGTGAAGACGAACGCGCCCACCTTCGCGGCAGCGGCTTCTTCGAGCAGGTTCAGCGTGCCCGTCAGGTTGGTGTCGATGAAGTCCTGCTTGCTGTGGGTCGCGACATGCGGCTTGTGCAGCGTCGCGGTGTGCAGCACCGCGTCGACGCCGCGCATCGCCTTGGCGACGAACGCGCGGTCGGCGATCGAGCCGGTGTGCGCGGTGAACGGCGAGGCGAGCACGTCGATGCCGACCGCTTCGTGCGGCGTCGTCTGCAGGTGGCGCATCAGCGCCTCGCCGAGGTGGCCGGCGCTGCCGGTCACGAGGATCTTCATCGCGGTCCTTCCAGTGGATGACGAGGGCGGCGGCGCCGCAGTTTACGGTCTGGACGCTCCCTGTGGCAGCCGCTATCCTCGTCGCGAGCCACCCCCCATTCGATCAGGAGCACCCATGCGCGCATGGACGGTTGACGCCGACGACATCCGCGTCGCGGAAGACTTCGACGCCTCGCTCTTGCACCGCACGCCCGAGATCGAAGGTTTCCTCACGCCCGACCGCGACGACAAGTTCATCGTCATCGGCACCAAGGGCTTCGGCAAGACGCTGCTGCTCAAGGCCAAGCGCGTGCTCTACCAGCAGGCAGGCCAGGCGATCTGCCTGCCGAGCGGCACGCTGCTCGACAAGCCCATCGGCGACAAGATCTTCGGCCGCGAGGCGATCGCCTTCTTCGCGGTCTCGCCGCTGCCGTGGTCGAAGGTCTGGCTCGCGGCGATCGCCTGCGCGGCGCT
>JAURVW010000804.1 GCA_030655275.1 Solirubrobacteraceae bacterium | reverse complement strand
TGCTCATGCCGAACTGGCCGGTCTTCTCGAGCGCGGTGTCGATCGAGAGCTGCAGCCGGCTGCCCTGCGTCGGGGCGCGGTCGCCGACCTTGCCGGTCGGACGTCCCTGGGCGTCCACCTCGACCATCTGGTCGCCGTCGCGGCCCTGGAGGAAGCTGTTGTACTCGAACTCCAGGCCGTCCTGGCCGATCTTCTGGCCGGCGAGGAGACCCTGGTACTTCGTCTCCTTCAGCTGATCCTCGCTGATCTGGCCGACGTTGCCGAAGAGCTGGCTGCCGAGGCTGCCGTTGGTGTACCGCCGCAGGTACTCCTTGGTGACCGTGATGCCGGGGAACTCGTCCTGGCGCTCCAGCAGGTAGTTCCGCAGGCCGGGGCTGACCTTGCGGCTCTTGAGCGCCACGCCGCCGTAGGGCAGCTTCACGGTGCTGGCGACCACGCGCTCGTAGAGCGTCCGGGCCGAGACGTCGAGCATCGGGGAGATGCGGGTCAGGAGGGCCCGCAGCTGCGGCGAGGCGTCGCGGCTGATGCGCAGGGCGGCGGGCTCCCGGCCGGCGAGCCGCCGGGTGGCCTCGCGGTCCGCGGCGCGTTTGTATCGCTGGATCTTCCGCGTCGCCACGCGGCGGCGTTCCTTCGTCTGCGCCGGCGTCTCGCGGGCGATGCGCCGTTCGGCCCGGCGCTTGACGGCGGCGCTGCGCGCCTCGGCGCGGTCGCTGTCCTCCTTCTGGCGGACGCGGACCAGCTGCTCGGAGAGCCGGGTGACCCCGACGTCGTACTGGCCCTGCTTCTGGCCCCAGCCGGAGATCGTGGAGCGGTCCTCGGCGGGGACCGCCTCGGCCTGCAGCGTGACGACGGTCGACGCGTCGTTCTCGACGAGCGGCTTGCGGTCGCGGTCGACGATGTTGCCGCGCGGGGCGGCGACCCGGACCTGACGGGCGCCGTTGCTGGCCGCCTCGGTGAGGTACTGGTCGCCCTGCAGGATCTGCAGGAACCAGAGCCGCAGGAAGAGGATCGCGAAGACGCCGAAGGCGATGATCCCGAA
>JAURVW010000803.1 GCA_030655275.1 Solirubrobacteraceae bacterium | reverse complement strand
GGTCGCCGTCTGCGGGCCTTGCGGAATGGGCGCGGGCCGTTGGGTGGGCTCGACATCGCTGCGGGAGGACCCCACCGCCCCGGCCTACGCGGGCTGGCGGCGCCGGGGATCTGCGTCGCCCGGTTCTGCAGGAGGTCGTCTTGGCCTCATGCGCCTTCTACTGGGACGAGGCGGGCCTTGCGGGGTCGGCGGAGGCTGATGGGTGCGCGTCGTCTCGTGCGGGCGGCGCCAGGGAGGTCGGGTGGAATGCCTGGATATGCGGAACGGCAGGACCCGACCTCGTCCGGGGTGCGCGTCATTCGTTGAAACCGGTCGGCGTCGTGGTTGTTCCTCGCGCCTCGCCGAGGGCCAGGTGGTGGTACCGAAATCCTTGCTGGACCGCGCGGGGCTACGGCCGGGGGCGGCGGTCGAGTTCACCTGGAGGGACGGCGACATCGTCCTGCGACCGGCGAATCACGCCACAGCGCTCGGGGGCAAGTTCTCCGATTCCGGGATGGCAGGGCGGCTCTTGGACGACCGCGCGTCTGAACAGCTGTGACGGTGCGGAGCCGGGACGGGAGACCCCGAGATTGTTGACGCGACCGGTCTGCCGTGCGGCGTCCGCGACTTGCGGCGCGGAGTCTGAGGAGTCTCAGGCGGCGCGCTTGTGGGGCGCCGGTTCGTCTGAGGCGCGAGGCTCGGGCTTGGGGGTTCCGGCTTTCGTCACCGGCGCGGAGCGGGGCCGGAAGCGCCGCGCCGGAATACCGGCGACCCGCTCCTCGATGAGGGCGGCGGCCAGGGCCGCTCCGTCTTCGCGGGCGAGGGCCTGGCCCAGCCCACGGGCGCGACGGGCCATCTCCTCATCGTGCGTGGCCTGCCAGATCGCGCGTGAGAGTCGGCTGGCGCTGAGCTTCTTCTGGGGAAGCGGCGCGGGCCCCACCCCGATCGCGGCGACGCGGTCGGCCCAGTAGGGCTGGTCGCCGAAGAAGGGGCAGACGACCGAGGGCACGCCGGCGCCGAGCGCGGCCGCCGTGGTGCCGGCGCCGCCGTGGTGCACGATCGCGGCCATGCGCGGGAACGCGGTCACGTGCTCCGTCTCGCCGACGATGTGCACGTCGTCGCCGCGCATCACGTCGGTGACCGGCAGACCCTGCACGACGACCCGCATCCCGGCGGCGCGGGCCGCGGCGACGACGGTGCCGCCGAGGGCGTCCGGATCGTCGGACTCCATACTTCCGAAGCCCACCCAGACCGGCGCGGGGCCGGCGTCGAGGAAGGCCTCCAGGTCGGCGCCGAGGTGCCCGCTCGGCGGCATCGTCCATGCGCCCGTGAGGTGCACGTGCGCCGGCCAGTCGAGCGGCCGCGGCACCACGAGCGGGCTGGCGCCGCAGAGCACCGGGATCCCCTCCTGGCGGTCGAGTCCGAAGGTGTCGCCGGTGAGCGGCGGCAAGCCCAGGATGCGGTGGCGCGCGTCGTTGAGCACCGTGCGCAGCGCGAGGCCGGTGATGCGCTCGAGGGCACGGTAGGAGGCGCGGTTCGCGGTCCTGCCGAGGTCGCGTCCTCGCAGGAGCGGGTTCGCGAAGGCGCCCGTCGGCTCGCTCGGTTGGAAGTGCATGAGCACCTGCGGCACGCCGAGGTGCTCGGAGATGTGTCGACCGAGCCCGCCGGCCGGTGAGGCGACGATCACGTCGGCGTCGGCCGAGCCAGCGGCGCAGTCCTGCATGATCTGGCCGGCGATCGGTCCGACCACCTTGCGGAAGTTCTTGACGAACCCGGCCGGACCACTCGAGAGCAGCTCCTGGCCCACCTCGGACTGCACGATCTTCGCGGGGTCGAACTCGAGCGGGCGGTACTCGAGCCCGGCGTCGACGATCAGCGACTCGTAGTTGTGGGGCGCGACGATGGAGACCTCATGGCCGCGTTCGCGCAGCCGCACGCCGAGGGCCGCGCACGGCTGGGTGTCGCCCCGGGTGCCGACGGCGAGCAGCGAGACCTTCATGACGGGTCCTCTCGGAGCATGGTGAAGGTAACGAACGCGCCGACGAGCGTGAGCGCGGAGGCGACCTGCAGACCGAGTTCGTAGCCACCGAGGAACGCGAGGCGATCCGATCGACCGGCCGCGATGAGGGCGTCTTCGCGCGTGGCGACCAGGAGGCCGATCACGGCGACGCCGAACGCCCCCGAGACCTCCCGGATCGCCGACAGCAGCGACGACGCCATCCCCATCCGTCGCTCCTCGACGTTCTCGAGGGCGATCGCGGTGAGCGGGATCGTGAGGCCGGAGCCGGCGCCGATCACGACGAGCCCGGGGATGAGGTCGCCCGAGGTCGCACCTTCCCCGACGAGCGACACCCACAGGAGACCGAGTGCGACGAGCGCGAGGCCGACGGTCACCATCAGGCGGGAGCCGAGCCGCGCCGACAGTGGCGCGATCGCGGCCACCGAAACGACGAGCGCGAGGGCGAGTGGCACGAAGGTCGCGCCCGCGGCGACGGGGCGCAGGCCGAGCACGTCCTGCAGGTAGAGCGAGGTGAAGAAGAACACACCGCTGATGCCGAGGCCCCACAGCAGCGAGGCAATCGCCGACCCGTTGAAGCGCCGGTTGCGGGCGAGCGGCCGGTCGACGATCGCGGCCCGGCCCACACGCGCGAGGCTCACGAAGATGGCGGTGGCGACGAACGTCACGAGGAGACCGGCAAGCACGCGGGGTGAGCCCCAGCCGTGCGGGCCCGCTTCGATCAAGGCCCACACGAGGGCCGAGAGGGCGATACCGCTGCTGAAGATGCCGGGGAGGCCGAGGGGTTCGTCG
>JAURVW010000801.1 GCA_030655275.1 Solirubrobacteraceae bacterium | reverse complement strand
GGTCGCCGTGCGGTCGGTGGCCGCCGACGACGGGCCCGAGCGCCCCGTCGAGCAGCGCCTCGGCCTCGGGATCGTCGCCGCAGAGCGCAGTTGCCGCTTCGGCCGGCGTGCGCCCGCCGCGCACGAGCACCTCCAGCAGATCGAGCGGGTGACGGTGACCGACCGCCGTTCCCGGGTCGAGACCGGTGAGCACGACGCTCGCGACGCCGGCCGGCAGCCCGGCTCCGAGCGCCCTCAGGCGATCGACCTCGGCGACGTGTTCGTCGAAGGCGAGCGCGGCCAGTTCGGCATCGGCCGTCGAGGGCGCCGCTGACCTCGGCCACGGTACGGCGACCACGAGGGCGTCCTCCCAGGCTCCGTAGCGGACCAGGAGCGGCGCTCCGGCTCGGACGGGACGGAGCTGTTCGGCGGCCAGGAAGAGCGCCTCCATCACCGCGGCGACGATGAGGAACGGCCGCGGGGCGTCGCCCAGGAGCGCCGCGTCGTTGCGGAGCCGGGCCGGGACCGGGACCACGGCGGCCAACCGGCGCTCGGCGCCGGCGAACGGCACCACGAGTGGCCGGTCGTAGCCGGCGCGGGGCGCCGGAACCTGATCGAGACCGCGGGCCAGCTCCTTGCGGAGCAGCGCGACGAGCTGCGACGCCGAGGCGGGCGCCGCAGGGTCGGCGGTGCCGCCCAGGTGCTCGATCAGCTCCATGCGCCCGTCGGCGCGGGCGCGACCAGAGGCCGCGCCGGCACGATCAGACGGTGTCGCGGATCTCGTCGCGGCCCTGCAGCTTGTCGCGGCCGCGTGCAACGGCCCCGATGAACTTCTGCAGGTTCACTTCGAGGGTGGAGAGGATCTCGTCGGCGTAGTCCTCGGCACCGAGGCGGATCTCGCGCTCACGGGCGCGGGCATCCTCGACGATGTCCTCGGCGAGGCGCTCGGCCTGCTTGACGACCTCTTCCTGGGAGACGAGCTGGGCCTGCTTGTCCTTGGCCTCGGACACGATGCGCTCGGCTTCGCGCTTGGCCTCGGCGAGCATCTCCTGCCGCTCCTTGACGATCCAGCGGGCCTGCTTGATCTCCTCGGGGATCGTTGCGCGCATCTGGTCGAGGAGGTCATACATCTCCTCCTTGTTGACGCGCACGTCTCCGGACAGCGGCACACCACGGGCGTCGTGGATGACATCGTCGAGTTTTTCGATGAGGACGAGTACGTCCATGCTGCTCCTAGATCCGCCCGAGCTGGAGGGAAGGCATCAAAGCGAAGTTCACAAGCGTCATGTTCGCGGTTGACCGAGTTCTTCCTGCAAGCGCTGTGCCACTCGTGGCGCAACGAGCCCATCAACGTTACCGCCGAACGCGGAAAGTTCCTTCACACCACTGGACGAGAGGAAGGAATACTTCGGGCTCGCCATGAGATAGAAGGTGTCGATCTCGGGCGCGACGTGCCGGTTCATCTGGAACATCTCGAGCTCGTACTCGAAGTCCGAGATGGCCCGCAGCCCCTTCACGATCGCCTGCGCCCCGACCTCGCGGGCGAACTCGACGATGAGCGTGCGGAAGGTCTTCACGGACACGTTCGGCAGATCGGCGGTGGCCGCGTGGATGAAGTCGAGCCGCTCCTCGATCGTGAAGAGCGTGGTGCCCTTGCGATGCGGGCGGTGCACGACGGCGACCACGACTTCGTCGAAGGTGCTCGCGGCGCGAGTGATGATGTCGAGATGGCCGTTGGTGATCGGGTCGTACGTGCCCGGACACACGGCGATGCGAGGTGGAGGAGTCATCGGTTCGCCACAGCCTACGGGGCCGCAACCGCGTCGTCATCAACGGCGTCGTAGAGACGCACCATCACGTCCCGGTAGCTGCGCTCGCGATCGAGGGGCAGCGGCAACGAAGGCGGGTTGCGACGGTCGCCTTCGAGGACCACGCGACCACCCGGTTCGAGGAGGTCGTTCAGGAGGCTCTCGATCCGCCGGACGATCTCCGGCGCCTTCGAATACGGCGCGTCGACGAGGATGAGGTCGAAGCGCTCGCCGTCGGCCCGCAGGCGCTGCACGGCACGCAGGACGTCGAGCTCGAGCACCTGCACGCGATCCTCGATCCCGAAGGTGCGCGCATTCTCGCGGGCCGCGTCGGTCGCCGCGAGGGCGTCGTCGACGAGGACGGCGGAGTCCGCCCCGCGCGAGATCGCCTCGATCCCGAGCGAGCCGCAGCCGCAGCAGAGGTCGAGCACCCGGGCGCCGTGGATCGGGCCGAGCATCGAGAAGAGGGCCTCACGGACCCGTGAGGCCGTCGGGCGGGTGGTCCCGCCAGGTGGGGTCACGAGCTTGCGTCCTCGCAGCTCCCCACCGGTCACGCGCAACGTCATGCAGCCACTCTCGATCGTCGTATGGATTCCACTTCGGCCCCCAGGAGCACGTAGTCCGGGCTCGTGAGCGACGGATCCTCCTCGAGGATCGCATCGGCGGCGCGGTGTGCGCGTTCGAGCAGCACCTCGTCGTCCGGCAGCCGGGCCGCGCGGTAGCGGGCCATGCCGGACTGTCGCAGGCCGGTGAGCTCACCCTCGCCACGGAGCAACAGGTCGATCTCGGCGAGGCGAAAGCCGTCGCGGTGCTCGGCGAGCGCCTTGAGTCGCGGTGAGCGTTCCCGTCCGAAGAGCACGCAGGCGCCGCCGTGGGCGCCGCGGCCGACCCGCCCGCGCAGCTGGTGGAGCTGAGAGATGCCGAAGCGTTCGGCGTCCTCGATCAGCATCACCGTGGCGTTGGGCACGTCGATCCCGACCTCGATCACCGTCGTCGCGATGAGCACCTGGGCCTCGCCGGCGACGAAACGGGCCATCGCGGCCTCCTTGTCGGCCGGATGCATCTGCCCGTGCATCAGCTCCAGACGCAAGCCGCTCAGCGGGCCCTGGCGCAGGCGCTCGAACTCGGCCGTCGCGGAGCGGGCCTCGAGCTCCTCGGAGTCCTCCACGAGCGGGCAGACGACGAACGCCTGCCGGCCCTGTGCCACCTGGGTACGCAGGACGTCGTAGGCGCGCTCGCGATCCTCGGCGGTCTCCGCGATCTCCGTCGTGATCGGCTGGCGCCCGCGCGGGAGGCCGCGCAGCTCGGTCACGTCGATCGCGCCGAACTCCAGCAGGCGCTGGGTGCGAGGGATCGGCGTCGCGGTGAGGTGCAGGACGTGCGGCGTGCGGCCCTCCGGCGCCTTCGCCTCCAGGCGGGCGCGCTGGCGCACGCCGAAGCGGTGCTGCTCGTCGATCACGACGACGGAGAGCGAGTGGAACTGGACGGGATCCTCGATCAGCGCGTGCGTGCCGATCACGAGGCCGAGCTGCCCGCCCCGCAGCGCGTAGAGGATGCGCTTGCGGTCGGCGGCCTTCGTCGAGCCGGTGAGGAGTGCCATCGGCAGCAGTTCACCGGGCACGAGCTGCTGGAGCGTGCGGAAATGCTGGCGCGCGAGCGTCTCGGTCGGCGCCATGAGCGCCGCCTGACGGCCGTGCTCGGCGGCCCGCAGCATCGCGTGGACCGCGACGACGGTCTTCCCCGCGCCGACGTCGCCCAGCAGGAGGCGCTGCATCGGCAGGGTGCGCGCGAGCTCGCCGTCGAGCTCGTCGATGGCGCGGAACTGGTCCTCCGTCGGCGTGAAGGGCAGCAGCTCCTCGCGCCAGCGCTTCGTGAGGGTCGGCGGCTCGGCGAGCGCCGTGGCGGTGAGTCCCTCTCGAGGCATGTCGCGCAGCCGGCGCTGTACGAGCTGCTCGATCAGGAGCTCCTCGAACGCAAGTCGCTGACGACCGCCCTCCATGGCCCCGGAGTGCATCGCGACGTACGCGTCGGCCACGCCGCTGAGCGCCTGCTCGGCCCGCAGACGGCCCGGGAGCGTCTCGGTGAGGTCGCGTGCGCAGCGCAGGTGCTCGGCGACGAGCGCGGCGATCTGCGTGGAGTTGATGCCGTCGGTCGCCGGGTAGGTCGCCGCGCCCTCGGCGGAGCCGGGCTGGAGCTGGGTAGGCGCGTGGCCGGAGAGCCGGAGCTTGCCCCCGGGCTGGACGAGGCCCTGCACGAGCAGACGCGTGCCGGGGCGGTAGCGGTCGACGAGCCAGGGCTGGTTGAAGAACGCGGCGGTGAGCCGTCCGGTGCCGTCGGTGAGGGAGGCCTCGACCATCGGCCGCATCCCGCGGCGGCGCACGGGCCGGCTGCGGATCGTCTCGACCGACACCACGATCGTGGCGCTCTCGCCGATCGCGAGCTCCTCGATCGCCTTTGCGACCGACGCGGTGCGCGGCAGATGCTGCAGGAGGCCGCCGATCGTGTCGGCGCCGAGCATCGCGAGGGCGTTCTGGGCCTTGGGGCCTGGGCCCTTGACGAGGGTCTCCAGACGCTCGGGGCTGGGCCACCGCAGCGGCGCGCGGAGGAGCTGGCCGCGGTCGAGCGGCGCTCCGGTGGCGAAGGCGCGCGGCGCGCCCGGCCGGGTCGCCTCCGTCAAGAGGCGCTCACTCGGCTGCCAGGAGCCACCACCAGGCGCTCTGGCCACCGTCGAAGAGCTCGAGGTCGATCCCATCGGGTGCGAGGCTACGAACCCCGTCGGCGTCAAGTGGTGCGTCGGCGCCGACCACGCAGGTGACGAGCTCGGCGCCCTCGGCCAGGGCGGCCAGTGTGGCGCGGACGGTGGCGTCGCGCTCGCCCCAGGCGACGAGCTCGTCGCCGACGTATCCGAGGGTGTCGCCCTTCACGAAACGCCCGCCAGCATCGTCCTTCGCCGCGCGCGCGATGCCGCCGGAGGAGAGCGAGGAGAGATGGTCCTTGCCGGCGACGACGTTGGTCTCCGCGGAGGCGTCCATGTCGAGCACGGCGATGATCGAGAAGCCCTCCGCCTGTGAACGGGTGGGGATCACCAGGGCGGGCTTCTCGGAGAGCTGCGCGGCGCGCTCGGCGGCCATGAAGACGTTCGAGGAGTTCGGGAGCACCAGAACCTCCTCCGAGGGCGACGCGTGGATCGCGGCGAGGATGTCGGCGGTGGACGGGTTCATCGTCGCGCCGCCGTCGACGATCGAGGCGCCGTTCTCGCTGAAGTTCAGCGCTGCGCCGTCGCCGGAGTAGACCGCGACGATGCCGCAGAGCGCGGTGGCCGCCGCCAGTTCGGTGCCGAGCCGGGCGGCGCGGTCCTCGACCTGGGTGACCATGTCGGCGATGTCGAGGCGTGACACGCTGCCGGTGCCGTCGAAGAGGCCGGTCGCCTGCTCGGGGTCGTCGGTGTGGATGTGGATCCGGATCGTGCTCGGGTCGCCGACGACGAGGATCGAGTCGCCGTACGGCTGCAGGCGCTCGCGCCACTCGGCGATGTCGAGGTCCTTGCCGGTGACGGCGAAGTTCGTGCAGTACCGGAACGTCTCGGAGGAGTGCTCCGGCCGGTTGATGCGCGCAGGCGCGGCGTACCGGTCGATCTCCGCGGGCGGCTGGCCCCGGAGCTGGCCGAGGACGCCGGAGAGGATGATCGTGATCGCGTGGGCGCCGGAGTCGACGACGCCGGCCTCCTTGAGCGCCGGCAGCAGCGACGGGCCGCGCTTGACGGAGTCGCGGCCGGTGTCGAGCGCCATCTCGAGCAGGTCGGCGATGCGGCGGTCCTGCTCCTCCTGGGCCGTGCCGGGCTGCACGCGCGGCTCGTCGAGCTGGGCGACCTCGGAGGCGACGCGCCCGGCCATCTCGCGAGAGACGGTGAGGATCGTGCCCTCGGCGGGATCGCGGACCGAGGCGTAGGCGCGCTCGGAGGCGCGAGCCATGCCGGCGGCGAGGACCGTCGGACCGACCAGTTCGCCCGGGCGGGCGATCAGCTCCTCCACGGCGCCGCGGATCAGCTGCGAGAGGATGACGCCCGAGTTGCCACGGGCGCCGAGCAGGGCGGCGCGGCCGACGGACTCGACGATCTCGGCGCGGCCGATCTCGTCGAGGGATTTGTCGGTCGCGGAGAGGCGGTCGAGCTCTTCGAGCACGGCCCGCATCGTGAGCGCCATGTTGTCGCCCGTGTCGCCGTCGGCGACCGGGAAGACGTTGAGATCGTTGATCTCCTGGCGCCGGGCTTCGAGTTCGGCGAGTCCGGCGGCGACGAGCGCGCGCAGTCGGACGATGGTGGGATCGGTCAAGGGAGACCAGCAGGCTCCGGGCGGAGCCCGGACCGTTAGACGGCCTTCACGACCTTGCCGGCCTTCAGGCAGCGCGTGCACGTGTATTCACGACGTGCGGTGCCCTTCACGAGAACGCGAACCTTCTGGAGGTTCGGGTTGAAGCGGCGCTTGGTGGCGACCATGGAGTGGGAGCGGCTCTGACCGAACGCCGGCCCCTTGCCACAGGAATGACAGACCTTCGACATAAGACGGGCAACTATAGGGAATTCTGGCGGATGCGGCAGCGACCCTCTGCCGACCTGCGCCCTGACCCCGTCGCCCTCGACCCGATCGGATCTTGCCGGGCCCTCACGGCCTCAGCGGCGCGGGCGTACCGGCTGGCGCGTGGGCTCCGGTGCGGCCGGGCGGGTGCGCCGCCGCGGGGCGCGCGACGGGTTCGCGTGGCGGTCGCCGTGCTCGCGCAGGCGGGTGCGGGCCGGCTCGGAGGTCGGCAGGGGTGCACCGTCGCCCGAGGGGTCGACGGGGTCGGGCTCGTCGGGCAGGTCGGAACCGCCGCCGCCGTCCTCGTCGTCGTCCGGGAGCCAGCCCCAGAAGCCCTTGAAGCCCTGATCGCCGCGGACCGCCCAGATCATGACCGGCACACCGAGGGTGTGGATCACGATGGTGAAGATGATCGCGGCGGTGACCACGGGGAGAACCTAGCCGGTCGCGAGGCGCGTTTTCGCGTCGAGCAACGCGAGGACGGCCGAAACGGCGTGCTGGGCGCTGTCGCGCTTGTCGCCACCGGACCGCGAGATCGCCTGATCCATGGTCTCGACGGTCAGGACGCCGAAGCCGCACGGCACGCCGGTGGAGAGCTGGACCTCCATGATGCCGCGCGCCACCTCCTCGCACACATGGTCGTAGTGGGAGGTCTGGCCGCGGATCACGGCGCCGAGCAGGATGACGGCGTCGAAGCCCGCATCGGCGGCGTACTTGGCGATCACCGGCAACTCGAACGCGCCCGGTACCTCGAAGCGGGTGAGGTCCTCGATCCCGGCCGCCTTCAGGCCGGTGACCGCGGAGGTCTCGAGGCGCTCGGCGAGGTCGGTGTAGAACGTCGCGACGCCGATGGCGACCTTCGTCATGCCCCCTCCCCCGTCGCGCTGCGGGCGGCGTCGAGCTGGCGCTCCTGCAGGTCGAGCTCCTCGTCGAGCGCGAGGCCCTGATGGTGCAGCAGGTGCTCCATCCGGTCGCGCTTCGTGCGGAGGTAGTCGCGGTTGTGGTCGTTGGCCGGAGCCTCGATCGGCACCTGGCCGGTCACGGAGAGGCCGTAGCCCTCGAGGCCGCGGATCTTCTTGGGGTTGTTCGTGAGGATGCGTAGCGACGAGAGGCCGAGGTCGACCAGGATCTGGGCCCCGATGCCGTAGTCGCGCAGATCCGCCGGCAGACCGAGCTTGAGGTTGGCGTCGACGGTGTCGTAGCCCTCCTCCTGCAGCTTGTAGGCGCGGAGCTTGTTGAGGAGGCCGATGCCGCGACCCTCCTGCGAGAGGTAGAGCAGCACGCCCTCCCCTTCGGATTCGATCATCGCGAGGGCCGACACGAGCTGCTCGCCGCAGTCGCAGCGCAGCGAGGGGAACACGTCGCCCGTGAGGCATTCGGAGTGCACGCGGATGAGGACGTCGTCCTTGCCCTCGACCTCGCCCTTCACGAGCGCGACGTGGTGCTTGCCGTTGGCGAGCTCGCGGTAGCCGACGGCGGTGAACTCGCCGTGGGCGGTGGGCAGGTTGATGTCGACGACGCGCTCGATGAGCTGGTCGTTCTTGCGGCGGTACGCGATCAGGTCGGCGATCGTGACCATCTTGAGGCCGTGCCGCGCGGCGTACGGCTCGAGATCCGGCACCCGGGCCATCGTGCCGTCCTCGTTCATGATCTCGCAGATCACGCCGGACGGGGTGACGCCGGCGAGGCGGGCGAGATCGATCGAGGCCTCCGTGTGACCGGTGCGCTCGAGCACGCCGCCGGGCTTGGCCTTCAGCGGCGAGACGTGGCCCGGGACGACGATGTCGGCCTTGCCCTTGGCCGGGTCGGCGGCGACCTGGATCGTGCGGGCGCGGTCGGCGGCGGAGATACCGGTCGTGACGCCCTCACGGGCCTCGATCGTGACGGTGAAGGCCGTCTCGAGCGGAGCCTCGTTCTTCTGCGTCATGAGCTCGAGGCCGAGCTCCTCGCAGCGCTCGGGCGTGAGCGTGAGGCAGATCCACCCGCGCGCCTGCGTGGCCATGAAGTTGATGGCCTCGGGCGTGACGAACTCGGACGCCATCACGAGGTCGCCCTCGTTCTCGCGATCCTCGTCGTCGACGACGATGATCATCTTGCCGGCGCGGATGTCCTCGATCGCCTCTTCGATCGTGGCGAAGGTGGTCATGCGGCGTCTCCTGCCGCGGTGCGGCGCGCGAGGTACTTCTCGACGATCGTGGCGATCTGCTTGGCCATCGCATCGACCTCGAGGTTGATGCGGGTGCCCTCGACCGCGAAGCCGAAGGTGGTGCGCTCGAGGGTCTCGGGGATCAGCGCCACCTCGACGCGGTTCCCGTTGACCTCCGCGACGGTGAGCGACACGCCGTTGAGCGTGATCGAGCCACGGTCGACGACGAAGTCGGTGTAGGCGTCGGGGATGTCGAGCGCGACGCGGCGGCCGAGATCCTCCTCGCGGGTCCAGGCGACGGTCGCGACGGAGTCGACGTGGCCCTGCACCAGGTGCCCGCCGAGGCGGTCCTCCGAGCGCAGCGCCAGCTCGAGGTTGACCTGGTCGCCCGCGGCGAGCTCGCCGGTGGTGGAGTGCTGGAGCGTCTGCGGGATCGCATCGGCGGCGAAGCCGATGTCGTCGGGCTCGATCGCCGTGAGGCAGACGCCGTTGACCGAGATGGAGTCGCCGGGTTTGAGCTCTGGTGCGAGCTCCGTCCGCACGTGGACACGCGCGCCTTCACCGATCGGCTCGACGGCCACGATCGTTCCGAGGTCCTGGATCAGGCCAGTGAACACGTCTACCACTCTCTCAGACGGGCCGTGACGAGCAGGTCGCGGCCGCTTGCTTCCCAGGACCAGTCAAGCGCCTCGAGCGCGTCGCCGACCTTTTCGATGCCGACGCCCTCCACGATCGACCGTGCGCCACGACCGCCGATGAGCTTCGGGGCGACGAAGAGCCGCAGCTCGTCGACGGCGCCCGCGTCGTAGAACGAGCCCGCCAGATGCGGGCCGCCCTCGAGCAGGATCGACGTGATGCCGGCCTCGCCGAGCTGCTCGAGCGCGGACTTCACGCGAGCCTGCTCGTTCTCACCGGAGGCGACGATCACTTCGGCGCCGGAGGTCGACAGGGCGGCGACGGCGCCGCGCGGTGCGGCGCGAGAGACGATGACCGTGATCGGGATCTCGGGCGCCTCCTGCATGAGCTTGGAGCTGACGGGCAGGCGGGCCTCGGCGTCGAAGACGACGCGGCGGGGCTGGCGGACGACGCCCGTGGTGCGGGCGGTGAGCTGCGGGTCGTCGGCGAGGGCGGTGCCGATGCCGACCACGACGGCGTCGAGTTCCGAGCGCCAGCGGTGGCCGCGCTCGCGGCTCTCCTCGGAGGTGATCCACTTCGCGTCGCCGGTTCGGCTCGCGACCTTGCCGTCGAGCGTGGAGGCGGCCTTGTGGAGCACCCACGGCAGACCGGTGCGGGCCTGCTTGCGGAAGGGCTGGTTGAGCAGGCGGGCGGCGTGCGCGAGCTCGTCGGTCGCCGGGAGCACCGACACCTCGATGCCCTCGTCGCGGAGATTCCCGAGGCCGCGGCCGTTGGCCTTCTCGGACGGATCGTCGCTGGCGACCACCACGCGGGCGATCCCGGCGGCGGCGAGCGCCTCCGTGCACGGACCGGTCTTGCCGGTGTGGCAGCAGGGCTCGAGCGACACGTAGGCGGTGGCGCCACGGGCCGCCTCGCCGGCGTCGGCGAGGGCGGCGACCTCGGCGTGCGGGCCACCGAAACGGGCATGCCACCCCTCCCCGGCGACCGAGCCGTCGGGCGAGACGATCACGCAGCCCACCATCGGGTTCGGATGGACGGCGCCCCGGCCGCGCTGCGCCAGTTCGAGCGCGCGCGCCAGGTGACCTCGGTCGATGGGCGTCG
>JAURVW010000788.1 GCA_030655275.1 Solirubrobacteraceae bacterium | reverse complement strand
CCCCGCCGCCCCGGTGGTCGAGCCTGTCGAGACCCAGCGCGCCCACACCAGCGCCGAGCTCCTCGAGCAGCTCACCGGCACCGCCGTGGACTCGCCTCTCTGCATGACCTGCGGCACCAAGATGCGCCCCGCTGGCTCCTGCTACGTGTGTGAGGGCTGCGGCAGCACCAGCGGCTGCAGCTGACAGAGGTCGTCAACAGTGCGGTAGTCCGGATCAACCTCGTTGGTTCGAACTACCGCACTGCTGCGTTCCCTCACTGCGCCCGCTTCGTCGGTGCCCGCGCCTGCGAACCTGCGTTCAGTTGCACGCTCAGGAGGCCAGGAACTGATCGAATCGAACCGACAGCCTGTCGGGATCAGGTTGATCCCTGCTCGACTTCGGCAGCCACAGTTCGCGGCCGTGCATTTCTTGCAGACCGTGTCGGAGCATTGGCCCATCGATCTCGTCAAGCAGTTCTTCGTTGATCGACACGCGGTAGTTCGGCGAGATGCCCAGCAGGTTCTGGTCGTAGGCCGCGTGGTGGATCTTGCACAGGCTCAGTCCGTTGGTGACCACGGCGTCGCCTCGTTCGTCGCTATCTCCGATGATGTGCGCTGCGTCGAGCAGTGGTGCTCGCTTAAGAACGCACACGGTGCAGCGCGTCTCGTAGGCGAGCATGACTCGGGCGCGGAATGCAGGCTGATGGACGCGTTGCATGACCAGTCGCTCGGCGTAGCGGCGCTCGATCTCGGACCTCACGGCCATGCTGGGGAGCGCTCGGAGAGACAGGTCGACCGAGAGCGTGAACTCGCGAGAGACCTGGTCGTCGTCGACGACGTAGACCGGGTAGATCGGCGCGTAGGCGTTGGCTGCGACCTTCTGGACTCGAATGACGGGAAGTCCCAGATCCATCGCCCGTCTCAGCTTGAGGTTCTTCCCACCGGCCGGTCCCGACTGGTAGTGGTAGCGGAGCAGGCCGCCATCCAGTTCCCTGTCGGCGTACGGGCCGTCAGGCGACGTAACGACGGACAGGGTGGCGACCAGGTCGCTGGGATTCCAGATTCCACCGCGGCCAGGATCGACTACCCGTCGGGACGACCCGTCCGGGAGCACGACCGACGTGAGTTCTGACCATCGGAGAAAGCCTCCGTTGACTTCGGCGCGCTGTAGCAGCGTGCGAGCGATGACCTCACGCAGATGAATCTCGAGCGAGGACTCGTCGATGCTGGGCACGCAAGGAGCTTAGTTCTCCGCTGACACGTCAGGTCGGGCTGAGCCGGGAAGGAGGCCGTGGTTCTGCGCGCCTGCCCGTACAGGTCTGCCGTGGAACGACCGCGCCCAGATCTCCGCCTGGTCCGACAGATGTAGCTCGTCGCCCATCCACCGGCTGATCGACGCATCGCCGTCGGACTGCAGGACGCCAAACCCGTCATGCAGGCGGTGGCCAAGAGTGGTGATCGTGTCGAGCGACCTCCGCCCGTTGAGGATGGCGGAGGATTCGCGACTGGAACGCGCGAGGTCGAGATCCTCGGCGACAACGGATCGTCCGTCTTGCGAGAGCCTGGTCGACGTACGCAACGTGCCGCCGGTCTCGCCGGTGCGGCCGAAGACGAGGACCTCGCGCAAGGTGAGGCGGCAGTCCGCTTCGACGTCGGCGGTGGTGGTGCGGTCGACGTACGCGCCGTTCGAGATGACGAAGGGTTCGGCGTGCCAGGTGACGTCGGCGCCGTTGCGCAGGGTCAGGTCAGTGGACCAGGTGGCGCGGCCGCCGCGCATGTCGTAGGCGACGGTGCCGCCGGTCTCGATGATGTCGACGCGGTGGGGTCCGTCGACGACGACGTCGATGCGGACGTCGTCGCCGGCGAGCAGGAGGGCCTGGGCGGCGACGACGGCGATCCGGACCGAGCCGTCGGGGGTGCGCAGGCGGCGGGGG
>JAURVW010000779.1 GCA_030655275.1 Solirubrobacteraceae bacterium | reverse complement strand
ACCCGCCGGTCGCGGCGGACGGCCGACAGACTCTCACCAGCCAACGCCGACCTGAGGTGCGTGCCGCCATCAACGATCGTGTCTTCAACCAGTCCGCCCCCCGTGGGCTGGCCGGTCAGCCCCTGATCAAGGTCGTCGGCGTGGGCGGCGGCGGCGTGAACGCCGTCAACCGCATGGTCGACGCCGGCGTCACCGGGATGGAGTTCATCGCCGTCAACACCGACCTGCAGTCGCTGCAGACCTCCTCGGCCGACGTGACCATCCCGATCGGCGAGGTCCTCACCCGCGGCCTCGGCGCCGGCGCGGAGCCCGACACGGGCCGCGCCGCCGCCCTGGAGACCTACGAGGTCCTCAAGGACGAGCTCCGCGGCGCGGACATGATCTTCATCGCCGTCGGTGAGGGTGGAGGCACCGGGACCGGTGCCGCACCCGTCGTCGCCCGTGTGGCCCGAGAGCTGGGAGCGCTCACCGTCGCGATCGTGACGCGCCCGTTCCAGTTCGAGGGGGCGCAGCGCGCCCGCGCCGCCGAACGCGGCATCGAGCTGCTCGTCGACGAGGTCGACACGCTCATCGTCGTCCCGAACAACCGTCTCCTCGAGATCCTCGACCAGAAGACCTCGATGGTCGACGCGTTCCGCGTCGCCGACGACGTGCTGCGCCAGGGCGTCCAGGGCGTCTCGGACCTCATCACGAAGACCGGGCTCATCAACCTGGACTTCGCCGACGTGCGCACGATCATGACCGACGCCGGCAACGCCCTGCTCGGCATCGGCGTGGGCACGGGCGAGGACGCTGCGGTCATGGCGGCCGAGAAGGCGGTCTCCTCTCCGCTGCTGGAGACGGAGATCGACGGGGCCCGCAAGGTGCTCCTCTCGATCGTCGGCGGAAGCGAGCTCTCGCTGTGGGAGATCAACGAGGCCGCTCAGGTCATCGGCGACGCCGTCCATCCGGACGCGAACATCATCTTCGGGGCCAGCCTGGATCCGGCGGCCGGCGACGAGGTGTGGATCACGGTGATCGCCACCGGCTTCGAGCCGGCCGCAGCCCCGCGGTCGGTCAACCGGCTCCGCGAGCCCGCCGGCGAGCCCCGGGTCACCCGTCGACCGCCGCTGAGCGCGTCGCGGGTCGGTGGCGGACGCGACACGGGGTCCGCCCGGTCGTTCGGTGATCCCGACATCCCGGAGTTCGTGCCACGCGGCTGAGTTTCCGACACACCGACTCCGCACCCCGGAGTCAGGTGTGTTGATCAACTCATACAATTAGTTTTGCACGAAAAAGCCCGTCCTCGCACTGCGAGGGCGGGCTTTTTTCGTCGTTCGTCCTCGGTCAAACGTCCGCTGCTGCGTCGTTCGTCGAGTGACACGCCAGTTGCTGGCGTTCCACCAAGCCTGTGTCGATCACCGGTGTGAGCACCCTATCATTGGCGGGCACGATCTCGCGCCTTCATTAGAGGATCACTCATGTTC
>JAURVW010000776.1 GCA_030655275.1 Solirubrobacteraceae bacterium | reverse complement strand
TGCGCTCGGCGATACCCTCGGCCTCGACGGCCTCGGCCACGGCCTTGCGTCGGTCGCGCTCGGCGTTCGCGGCGGCGACGGCGGCCGCGGCATCCGCCTGCGCCTTCTTCTCGAGCGAGTACGCCTCGGCGTCGGCCACGGCGCGGATCTCGGCGTCGAGCTCCTGCTTGCGCAGGCCCACGCGCTTTCCGGCGGTGATCTCCTGCTGCGCGATGACCTCCTGCTGCGAGATGGCCTCGGCCAGCGGACGCGACGCCGACGCCTCCGCACGCGCCTTGTCGGTCTCCTTCTGGATCTCGGCGTTGCGCAGGTCGAGCTTGCGCTGCTGCTCGGCGACGGCCTGGTCGGCCTCGATGCGCGCCTCCTCCGAGGTGCGGCGGGCCACCGACTCGGCCACCTCGGCGACCTGCTTCACGCGCGCGGCCTCGGCACGACCGAGGTCACGGATGTAGCCGTTGTCGTCGTCGATCTCCTTGATCTGCAGCGTGTCGATCTGCAGGCCCTGCACGTCGAGCGACTCGCGCACCGCGTCGAGCACCTGGCCCTGCAGCGCCTGGCGGTTCGTGATGATCTCGGTCACCGTGAGCTGACCCACGATCGATCGCACCGAACCCGAGAGCACCTCCTCGGTCGAGGTCTCGATCTGGTCCTGCTGGTTCAGGAAGCGCTGGGCGGCGGCACGCACCATCGACTCCGAGCCGCCCACCTTCACCACGGCGACCGCGTTCACCTTGATGGTGATGGCATCCTTCGTCTGCGCGGTGGCCTGCACGTTCAGCTGCCGGCTGCGCAGGGAGAGCTTGAAGTGCGCCTCGACGATGGGCTTCACGAACACGCGTGAGCCGAACACCACGCGCTGCCCGGCGTTCTCGGTCTCTTCGAGCGCGGTCTGGCCCTGCTTGATCGGCTTCTGCCGCGAGGTGACGATGATCGCCTCGTCGGGCTTGGCGACCTTGATGCCGCTGAGCAGCACCAGCAGCACGATGATGACCACGACCACCACGACGGCGATGATGGCGGCAGGGAGAATGAAGTCGAACGGGGGCACGGGGCGGCCTTCCTGGAGGGAGCG
>JAURVW010000771.1 GCA_030655275.1 Solirubrobacteraceae bacterium | reverse complement strand
AGACGATCGACATTCCGAGCCTGCAGGGCAACGTCGACCTCTCGAAGGTGAAGCTCAACAAGGGACTGAAGGCGCTGCGGGCGAAGGTGCTGCTGCCCGACGGCTACGACGAGCATCCTGGCCAGGCCTACCCGCTGCTGTACCTGCTCCATGGCGCCGACGACACGAGCGACACCTGGGCGCTCGACTACAAGGGCGACGTGACCCGGACGGCCAAGGACTTCCCCGGGATCATCGTGATGCCAGAGGGCGGCAAGGGCTGGTTCGTCGACTGGTGGAAGGCCGGCAAGCTGAACGGGCCCCGCTGGACGAAGTACTACCTCGACGAGGTGGTGCCGGCGATCGA
This sequence comes from Solirubrobacteraceae bacterium, assembly GCA_030655275.1. Classification (GTDB taxonomy): domain Bacteria; phylum Actinomycetota; class Thermoleophilia; order Solirubrobacterales; family Solirubrobacteraceae; genus JAGIBJ01. The sequence continues at coordinate 9,335 of JAURVW010000771.1, read as the reverse complement.
GGCCCGCTACCGCGTGAAGCCGGGCCGGCAGTTCCACGCGATCGGTGGCGTCTCGATGGGCGGCTACGGGGCGATGTTCCTCGCCGGTCAGCTTCCGGGCTACTTCGGGACGATCGTGGCGATGTCGACGCCGGTCGACTCGCAGGACCCGTCGAACCTGCTCGGCTCGTGGTTCGCGACCGGCTCCTCCTACGAGACCGTCTGGGGCGGGCTCAACCGGCAGTACGCGACGGCCCACAATCCGCTCAAGACGATCGTGAACGTCGCCTCGAGCCGGGTGCTGCTCAGCGTCGGCAACGGCGAGAACGATCCCAAGGTGCCGTTCGAGTTCGCCCGCACCGTGCTCGGCCCGATCCTCGAACTCAACCTGCTCGCGGGCGCGGTGAAGTACGGCGTCAACGCGCCGCTGGTGGGTGCCCATCCGCTCATCAAGCTCCAGCGCGGCGTGCACGACTGGTACTACTGGCGCCGTCACCTGGAGGCCGCGATCAAGGGCGATCTCTTCCAGCAGCCGCGGATCCCGACGACCGCCGAGGCGCGCCACTGGAAGTACCGCACGATGGAGCCGGCCGGCACCGCGTGGGGCATCGGCTACCGCTTCACGAAGCCGCCGACCAAGATCGCCTACCTGGCGCGGTCTGGGGCGAAGCTCACCGGCACCGGCGCCGGTGAGGTCACGGTCAACCCGGGCGCCGCCGACTCCGACGCCAGCGGCGCCGGCACCCGCCCGGACTGCAGCTTCACCGCGACGCTCCCCTTCGAGCGCACGCTGCCCGACGGCTGCTGAGCGACCGACGACGAACGCCAGCGCTGGCTGGTCGGTCGACGGGCCTCGACGAGAGCCAGCGCTGGCTGGTCGGTCGACGGGCCTCGGGGGGGCCGAACGTCGAAATTCACCCCCTGACGAGGGGGTAATCCGACGTTCGGCGATTCAGTCGGGCCAGATGCCGGAGGTGCCGCGGCGATGGCAGCCCAGCAGGTGCGTGTCGACGATCCCCGTCGCCTCCATCAGCGCGTAGGCGGTCGTCGGACCGACGAACACGAACCCCTGCTTCTTGAGGCCCTTGGAGAGGGCGAGCGACTCGGCGGACTTCGTCGGAGCCTCGGCATGCGTGCGGGGCTTCGGCGTCTCGTCGGGCCGGAACGACCAGACGAGACGCTCGAAGGCGCCCTCGCCATTGGCTTCGCGAAGGGCCAGGAGCGCCTGCGCATTCGTGATCGTGGCCTCGATCTTGAGGCGGTTGCGCACGATGCCGGCGTCGTTCATGAGGCGGTCGAACTCGCCGGGGCCGTAGTCCGCGACGATCTCGGGATCGAAGCCGGCGAAGGCCGCGCGGAAGTTCTCCCGCTTGCGCAGGATCGTGATCCACGAGAGCCCCGACTGGAACGCCTCGAGCATGAGCCGCTCGAAGAGGGCCTGGTCGCCCTGCACCGGCATCCCCCACTCCGCGTCGTGGTACTCGCGCAGCAGGGCGTTGCCATCACCCCAGGCGCACCGGGCGATCCCGTCGCCGCCGACGACGGCGCCGTTGATCAGAGCGTCATCAGTCATGGGCCGAAGGTTGTCACGTCGGGAGGGCGGCCCCGGCTCAGGAAGGCGAGCTCGGGGTCAGCGACGGCGGTCCATCCCCGTGTCGCGCAGCGTGATGTTCAGACGGCCGGTCGTGATGCCGACCCGCGGGTCGGCGGTCGAGGGAAAGGTCTTCGGCACGCCGTGGAAGGCGAGCCGCGACTCCCGGCCGAAGACGAACAGGTCGCCGGAGCAGAGGTCGACATCGATGTACGGCTTGGCGCGCGTCTCGAGGTTGCCGAAGCGGAAGAGGCAGCGGTTGCCGAGCGAGAGGGAGACGACCGGCGCGCGGGCATCGTGCTCGTCGTCGTCCTGGTGCATACCCATCTTCGCGCCCTCGTCGTAGAAGTTGATGAGGGCGGAGTCGGGCGTGTAGGCCTCGCCGGCGGCGGGGTCCTCGTACGCGTCGGCAACCGCGCGCTTGCCCATCGCGATCAGCCAGTCGGGCATCGGCTCGACCGCGGCGCCACCGCGGTCGTCGGCGGTGCGGGAGTAGCGGTAGGGCAGCCAGTACCAACCGAGCGTGACCGTCTGGACCGACATCGCCTGCCCACCGGGCGTCGTCGCCCGCCACATCGGCACGGGCCCGCGCGCCCACCCGCGGCACGCCTTCACGAGCTCCTGCTGCTGCTCGAGCGTGAGCCAGTCCGGCACGTGCACCGCGCCCGGCGCCAGCGTGCGCCGCTCGCGCGGAAAGAGTCCGCCGACCGCCGACTCAGGCGTCGCCACGACGAAGGTCCCGAAACGCCACAGCAGCGAGGTAGGTGAAGCAGACCGCCGAGAAGAGCGCGATCGCGATCCCGAACCAACCCGGGTCGTCGTCCGCGATGCGGGCCAGCGCCGAGAACCAGAACCCAGCGGCTGCGATCACGTAGAGCACCAACGTCGTTCTCGGGCGGCGCGGCTCTGGCGGCTGTGGCTTCGGTCCGCCCGCCGAGGCCCGGGCCTCCGCCGATCGCCGTGCTCCCTCGGTCGCCATACGACCCAGGGTAAGCCGACGGCGCCTCATCGCCATCCAGCACCGTGGCCGTCGTCGGGCGCCGCCCGCTGGCGGGAGTCACTCCGCCCGGGTGCCGGCGACTCAGTCGAACCCGGAGTCCGGAACGTCGATCGCGACCGACACGATCCGGCCGCGCTCGAACGTCGCGTGCAGCTGCCCGAACTCGGTGAACCCGCTGCGACGGTCGCCGTCGTCGCGGACGGTCCAGGTGCTCGGACCGATCAGGTCCCGCGCCTCCCGCACCGTCTTGCCGATCAGGAGCCCGCATTCCTTGACGCCGAGCAGGGCCTCCTGCCGCGCGCGTCCCGACGAAGCAGCCGCAGTCCGACGATCGACGACGAATCCGTCGCAGTCCGGCGCGACGCGCGCTTCGTCGAGCCGCGGAACGATGACGATCGCGACCAGCACCGGCACCACCGCCATCGCTGCTGCCGTCAGCCGACCGACCAGCCGGCGACCCGGCCGTCGGATCACCAGCGTCAGCGCGAACAGCCAGCACGCGGCCAGGAACAGGGCGACGGTCCCGGCGACCGCGACCATCGTCGCTGCCGTCCCGAGGCCGACCTCCGTCCACGTGTCCGGATAGGAGCAACAGAGAAAGCCGTCGCCGACGAACGGGCTGGGCGGGTCGGCCGCGCTGAAGAACAGCGCCACCGACACGAGCGCGCCGATGCAGACCGCGAGCAGCAGCGCGCCGCCGAGCAGCGCCGCCATGACGCGGACGACGGGCCCCTCCCGCCGCCCCGGAGACTTCGCCGACGGCCCGGGAGGCGTTGGCGGCTCGCTCCCGCCGGCGAGCACGCTCGACGCCTTCGACTCCCGTTGCGTCCCGCTCACGCGACGGCACGCTACGGGTCGGCGCGACCCGCCAGCGCCGGTCGCCCGGATCGGAGCGTGCCGCCGCCGGGTCGCTCCGGCTACAGCTGGCCGTGGTTCGGCGGCAGCGTCCCGCTGATGGCGTACGCCCCGATGTGGTGGTACTTCCACGAGACCGGGTCGTGCACCGAGTGCGTGCGCGCGTTGCGCCAGTGTCGGTTCAGGTTGTATCTCTCGTCGGTCGCGGACGTCCCGGTGAGCGCGAACAGCTCGCTGGCGACGCTCACCGCGACCTCACTGCCGAAGGCCTTCGCGCGGGCGACCGCGAGCGACGCCTCGGCCGCCTCCTCCGCCGAGTCCGGACGCAGCGGCGTGCGGTCGAGGGCATCGGCTGCGTCGCGGAGCAGCGCTTCGGCGGCGGCGACGCGCGTCGCGAGCTCGCCGAACCGGTGGACGGTGTGGGGATCGTCGGCCGCGCGCTCGGCCCAGCCGCCGCGGACCGCCTCGAAGAACGGCCGGGACTTGTCGCGAAGGAAGGCCCCGGCGTCGCGGAGGGCGCCACCGGCGATCCCGACCTCGATCGCGGCGTGCACGAGCTGGGCGCGGGCCCCGAAGGTCTGCGGCGCCTCGAAGACGGTCCAGTACGGCAGGACGAGCTGCTCGTCGACGAGCACGTCGGTGAAGGTCGTCGTCCCGCTGACGGTGTTGCGCTGGCCCATGGCCGCCCAGTCGTCGCCGACCTCGACGCCCTCGGCGTCGCGGCGCACGTAGACGAGCTGCTGGCGCTCGTCGGGCGAGTCGTCGATCGCCGAGACGGCGATCCACTCGCTCGAGATCGCCCCCGTGCAGTAGTACTTCGTGCCGCTCAGCCGCAGCCGACCGTCGGCGCCGCGCAGCAGTCGCGTGCGGAGATCCTGGGCGTGCTGCCCGCCGCGCTCGGCCTGCGCATTGCCCACCCGGCCGCCGGCCAGCACGGCCGACGACAGCAGCGCCCGGGCCTCGGGCGACCCGAGCTCCCAGAGCACGAGCGGGAACAGGAAGTGCACCTGCGGCACCTGGGCGATCGACGGGTCGACCGCGGCGATGATCCGCACGACCTCCGCCAAGGTGCGGTAGCCGAGTTCGGGCCCGTCGAGTGCGGCCGGCACCGTGATCGCGAGCAGGCCGCTGCGGTCGAGCAGCGCGAGCTCCTGCCACGGCACCCCGCCTTCGCGGTCACGGTCGGCGGCACCCGGGGCAATGGCCGCGGCGTAGGTCTCGGCCGCCGCGACCGCCTCCTCGTGGGTGCGCAGCAGCGGTGGCAGGCTCGGCCCGCGGTCGCCCGGGTCGGTGATCGGGTCAGCCAGCGGCATGGATGACCGGACCGTCCTCCGTGAGGCCCTCGAGCGGATCGGGCACCGCGGACGGGTCCAGGCCGGCCTCGATCTCGAGCTCGCGCACGATCGGCAGCACGTCCTTGCCGAACGCCTCGACCTCCTCCTGGAAGTGAAGGAAGCCGCCGAGGATCAGGTCGACACCGATCTTGCGGTACTCCACGATGCGCCGCGCGACCGTCTCCGGCGTGCCGATGAGCTGCGTGCGGAAGCCGTCGTTGTACTGCACGAGATCCTCGAACTTCGAGTCGGCCCACATGCCGGACTTGTCGCTCGTCGAGGCGCCGGCCTGCTTCACGGCGCCGCCGAAGCCCTCGACCGCCTCCACGTGCGCCTTCGCGATGATCTCGCGGAGCGTCTCCTCGGCCTCCTTCTCGCTGTCGCGCACGATGATGAAGCCGTTGAGGCCGAACTTCGGCGGGGCCGGACGACCGAAGTCGGCGGCGATCGCCTTCAGGTCCTCGAGCTGCTCCTGCACGCCCTCGAAGGTCTTGCCGTTGGAGAAGTACCAGTCGGAGTAGCGACCGCCGTTGCCGCGGGCCGCCGTCGAGTTGCCGCCCTGGAAGATCTCCGGGTGCGGGCGCCCCGGGAGATCGAGCGGTTTGGGCTTGAGGTTGAAGTCGCGGATCCGGTAGAAGTCGCCGGCGAGCTGGGCGTCGTCGCTGGTCCAGATCTCGCGCAACGCCTGGATGAACTCGGCGGAGCGACGGTAGCGCTCGTCGTGCTCGAGCCACGGCTCGCCGAGCTGACGGAACTCGTCCTTGAACCAGCCGGAGACGACGTTCACCGCAACGCGGCCGCCCGAGATGTGGTCGGCGGTCGCGAGCCACTTCGCCAGGACGCCGGGCTGCCAGAGGCCCGGGTGCACGGCGGCGATGAGCTTGAGCTTCTCGGTCGCCAGGAGCAACGCGAGGGAGAACGAGGTCGATTCGTGCTGGTACTCGGCGCCGTAGGAGGCCGTGTACCGCACCTGGCTCAGGGCGTATTCGAAGCCGGCACGCTCGGCGATGCGCGCGAGCTTGCGGTTGTAGTCGAAGGACCAGTCGGTGCGCTGCTCGATCGTGGAGACGACCAGGCCGCCGCTCACGTTGGGCACCCAATAGGCGAACTTGAGCGCGTCGGTGGTCGGATCGGTCGGCATGGAAGGTCCTCTGGCAGCGGTACGGCGGGCGCCCGGCACGAGGCCGAACGCGAATCACTCCAAATGTGTAGTGGTTTGGACCTGTTTATTCGCCGCGGACCGCGCAGCCATACCCGTTCGGGGTCGGCCGCCCGCGCCGGACCGGACGGATCCGGCGCGCCTTCGCCCTAGAAGAGCCGTGCGTACGTGAACGGCTTGGGCGCTGTGGCGACGCCGTGCTTCGTCTCGACCGTCACCGTGTACGAGCCGGAAGCCTGCGGCGGTGCGACGACGACGAGGACGCCCGTGCCGACCGCGAACCCGGCCGATGCCTTCCGCTCCCCGAACCTCACGGCCGTCACGTCGGTGAGGTTCTTCCCGTTGACGATCGCGACACCACCGAGCCAGCCATAGGCGAACCCGTTGATCGACGAGATCGACGGCGACGCGACCGGCGTCGGCGTGACGACCGGGGTCGGAGTCGGCGTCGGGGTCGGAGTCGGCGTCGGAGTCGGTGTCGGCGTCGGCGTCGGCGTCGGCGTCGGCGTCGCCCCGACCAGCGTGCTCGACCGGAGCGTGCTGCCAGCCGGCCAGATCACCGTGGCGTCGCCACTCGGCGTGACGCCCGCGGCCGGCTCGGCGTCGGCAGCGAGGGTCGTGACCTCCGTCGACGAGTTCCAGGTGGCGCCGCCCGTGCGGACCGCGGCTTCGAGACGACGGTCGAACGTCGACGGGTCGTCCGTCTCCGACGTGTGAACCCAGGCGGCGACGCCCTGGTCGGTGCCGCCGACGGCGAGCTCGAGATGGTTCACGCCGCCGGCCTCCGACGAGACGGCTGAGGTGAGCCCGTCGTACATGGTCCACGGTCGCCCAACGCGTCGGGTCGACGTCTGCGGCTGTTCGAACCGCTGGCCGCCGGAGGCGCTCCCGGTCGTGGAGATCGTCCAGGCGGCGGTCGAGCGCCCGCTCGGGTCGATCTTCGCGGTGAGTTCGCTGATCGACGAGTCCCCTCCGTTGATGACCGTCTCGATGGGGCCCCAGAAGCCGCCACCACGATGGATGGCCTGGATCACGCGATCCGAGCCGACGCTCCGCTGCCACGCAACGACGGCGGTGCCTGCGCCGTTCACCGCAAGCTGTACGCCGGAGACCGCGCCGACGGCCCCGGGCGCGGGGCTGCCGCCCTGGCCGTCGTCGATCGGGGCGATCGTCTCGGGCTGCGACCACGCGCCGCCGGCCGGCCGGCCGGACGCCTTCACGCCGCCGTCCTGCTCGTAGACGAGCGTGGCGCTGCCGGCGTCGTCGATGCCGACCTTCACCGCGGTCGGCAGCGGCACGACGGACCGGCGGTTCGCGCCGACGACCCAGCTGCCGCCCGGGGCCTTGTCGGTCGTGACGAACTCGACCCCCCGCACCGTGTAGTGCTGCTCCTCGATGAAGTGCCGGGTCGACGCCGTGAGCGCCGCACCGGTGGGCGAGATCGCGGCCGAGAAGGCGTCGGTGTAGCCGGACGGTCCGGGGCTCGGGCCCGTAGGCACGTCGTCGGGCGCCGACCACGTGCCGCCCGGGGTGCGCGTCGCGGCGACCACCGCGTTCCAGCGGTACTGCCGCCGCTCGGTCCAGGCGGCGATCGCGTGGCCGTTGCTGCTCATGTTCAGCGCCGGCTCGGTGATGCCGCGGTCGACGCTGACCACCGTCACCGGCGTGGTCCAGCCCCCACCGACGGGCTTCGTCGCCGACAGCAGGCTGCTGCCGGCAGCGCCCTGCACGACCCACAACGCGGTCAGCGTCCCGGCCGCATCGCTCGCGATCACCGGCGGCCGCACGACCTGCTCATCGGACGCCGCCGCGAACACGGTCGACGGGGCGCTCCAATCAGCCGCGTGCGCGGCCGTCGGGAACAGGCCCCCGGCGGCGAGCGTGAGGACGAGGAGTGAGCGATGACGGACGGACACGTCGCGTATCGTAACGAGCCCCCTCTGGCATGTGGGCTCGCGGGTACTACTCGGGTTGGAAGACGCCCTTCTCCACGATCGACGTGAAGTCGACCTCCTTCGGCAGCACTCGCTGCTCGGCTAGGAGGTCGGCGAGCGCCTGCTCGTATCCGATCACCTCATCGTCGACCGGAGTCAGACGCGACGCCTTGGCGACGGCGGCCTTCTTGGTCACCTCGATCGGCAGGCCAGAGTCCTTCGACCACGCCTCGGCCCAGCCGTCCGGGTTCTCCTTCGCCCACGACCAAGCCCCCTGCAGGCGCTTCAGGTAGTCGGCGAAGACCGCCCGCTTGGCCGGATCCTCCAGCGCTTTGCTCGACGCGATCTGGAAGCCGATGCCGTGCTCGTCGGGCTCGCCACCCTGCACAGCGACGCCGCCCGCGGTCGCCTCCGCCTGCTGCACGAACGGATCCCACACGACCCACGCGTCGACGCGCCCGGAGGTGAAGGCGGCCAGACCGTCGGCCGGCGGGAGGTAGACGAGCTCCACGTCCTTCGGGTCGATCCCTTCCCGCTTCAGGCCGCTGAACAGGTAGCCGTTGGCCGAGGAGCCCTTCGGCACCGCGACCTTCTTGCCCACGAGATCCTTGAAGTCCTTGATCGGCGAGCCCTTCGGTACGACGAGCGAGTTCTCCTGGTTGTCGTACTCGCGCACGGCCGCGATGATCTTGAAGTCGGCGCCCGCGGCCGCCCCGAAGAGCGGCGGCGTGTTGCCGACCCACGCGAGGTCGATCTTGTCGGCGCCGGCGGCCTCGACGAGCGGCGGGCCGAACTGGAAGGTCGAGAACTCGACCTTGTAGGGGACGTCCTTCAGGGCACCGGTCTTCTCGAGCACCGCGCGGATGCCGTCCTTCTGCACGCCGACGCGCAGCGTCACGCCGGAGAGGTCGAGGTCGGAGCTGCTGGCCTGCGTGCCCTTCACCGCGCTCTGGTCGCCTCCGGCCTTGGCCGTCGAGGTGTCGTCGTCGCCGCAGGCGGTGAGTCCGGCGGCGAGTGCGGCCGCGGCGAGGGCCGCGGGGAAGGTGCGTCTGAGGTGGAACGTCATGGGGTTGGCCTCCAGGCCATGGGTGTGGTCGGAGCTGGGGGGACTCGGGGTCGGGATGGAAGGCGGGCCGGGGCCCGCGGGGAAGGTCAGGCCGCGGCGTCTTCGACGCCGAGCAGCGCAAGCAACTCGGCCCGGCGCGCGATGAGCTCCGGGTGGTCGCGGCGACGAGGCCGGGCCAGGTCGAATCGCTCGTCGTAGGCGATGCGCCCGTCGGCGATCACGATGGTGCGGTCGGCGAGCAGCAGAGACTCCTCGACGTCGTGCGTCACGAGGAGGACCGCCGGACGGTGGCGCTCCCAGAGCGACTGCACCAGTCGCTGGGCGCTGACGCGCGTGAGGGCGTCGAGCGCACTGAACGGCTCGTCGAGGAGGAGCAGGTCGGGTTCGCGGACGAGCGCCCGGGCGAGCGACACGCGC
>JAURVW010000764.1 GCA_030655275.1 Solirubrobacteraceae bacterium | reverse complement strand
TGCGAGTGGCGCGGCACTTCATGGCCGCGGCAGCCGACGAGGAAGTCGAGGTCGCAGCCTTCGTCCGCCTGCAGCACATGGTCGACGTAGAGGCGTTGGTAGCCGCCGGGCATCGACTTGCCCGCGGCCGAAGGTGGCGCGGCGAGCCGCTCTGCGAGCTCGGCGTCGGAAATGTCCAGGTGCAGGCGGCCAAGCTCGCAATCGAGCTCGATCCAGTCGCCGTCGCGCACCGCGGCCAGCGGCCCGCCGGCCGCCGCCTCGGGTGCGACATGCAGAACCACGGTGCCGTAGGCGGTGCCGCTCATGCGGGCATCCGAGATGCGCACCATGTCCTTGACGCCCTGGCGCAACAGCTTCGGCGGCAGGCCCATGTTGCCGACCTCGGCCATGCCGGGATAGCCCTTGGGGCCGCAGTTCTTCAGCACCAGCACCGAGCTGGCATCCACCTCGAGGTCTTCGTCGACGATGCGCTGCTTGTAGTGCTCGAGGTTCTCGAACACCACGGCACGGCCGCGGTGCGTCAGCAGCTCGGGCGTGGCGGCCGAAGGCTTCAGCACGGCGCCGCGCGGCGCCAAGTTGCCGCGCAGCACGCGGATGCCGCCGTCGTCGATCAGTGCGTTGGTCAGCGGCCGGATCACTTCATCGTTGTAGCTCGGCGCCTCGCGCACGTTGTCCCAGAGCGAGCGGCCGTTCACGGTCAGTGCGTCCGGGTGCGGCAGCAGGCCGGCCTCGCCGAGCCGCCGCAGCACCGCGGGCAGTCCGCCGGCGTAGTAGAACTCTTCCATGAGGTAGCGGCCCGAGGGCATCAGGTCGACGATGGTGGGCGTGTCGCGTCCAAGGCGGGCCCAGTCCTCCAATTCGAGCGGCACGCCGATGCGACCGGCGATGGCCTTCAGGTGGATCACCGCGTTGGTCGAGCCACCGATGGCGGCGTTGGTTCGGATCGCGTTCTCGAACGCTTCGCGCGTGAGGATCTTCGACAGCGTCAGCCCCTCGCGCGCCATCTCGACCGCGCGCGCACCCGACATCTGCGCCAGTACGTAGCGCCGCGCATCGACCGCCGGAATGGCGGCGTTGTGCGGCAGCGAGGTGCCGAGCGCCTCGGCCATGCAGGCCATTGTGGAGGCCGTGCCCATGGTGTTGCAGGTGCCGGCAGAGCGCGACATGCCGCCTTCGGCCGACAGGAACTCGTGCAGGTCGATCTCCCCCGCCTTG
>JAURVW010000760.1 GCA_030655275.1 Solirubrobacteraceae bacterium | reverse complement strand
AGCTCCTCCATGGTCGTCTCCTGGCCGGTGACCTCGCGGACGACGTCGGGGCCGGTGACGAACATGTTGGACGTGCCGTTCACCATGAGGGTGAAGTCGGTCATCGCCGGGGAGTAGACCGCGCCGCCGGCGCAGGTGCCCATGATCACCGAGATCTGGGGGACCACACCGGAGAGGCGCACGTTGAGGATGCCCACGCGCGCATAGGTCGAGAGCGCGGTGACGCCCTCCTGGATGCGGGCGCCGGCCGAGTCGGAGAGCCCGACGATGGGGCAGCCGATCTTCTCGGCGAGCTCCATCACCGCGACCATCTTCTCGGCGAACGTCTGCCCGACGCTGCCGCCCATGACCGTCGCGTCCTGGGAGAAGAGGCAGATTGGGCGACCGTCGACCGTCGCGCGTCCGGTGACGACACCGTCGCCGTAGGGACGCGATGCGCCGTCTCCGCGGTACGGCGCGCGACGCAGGCGGCCGGTCTCCATGAAGCTGCCCGGGTCCACGAGCAGGTCGATCCGCTCGCGGGCGGTCAGCTTGCCCTTGGCGTGGTGGCGCTCGATCGAGCCGGGCTTGCCCGGGTGACGCGACTCCTCGCGGCGCGACTGGAGTCCTTCGATCGACTCCTGCATGGACGGCTCGGTCTGGCTCACAGGGCACCTTCCGGGTTTGCAGCGGTGGCAGGGGCGCGCTTGAGGGCCTCGCGCATGTGGGCGGCCATCGTCTCGACGCCGGGGCGATCGATGCACGAGATGTGCGTGCCCTGCACGTGGACGATCTCGAGGTCGGCGGTGAAGTCGTCCCACCCGAGGGCCTCCTCGTCGCGGTCGTACCGCGGATCGAGGGTGGTGGTGAGACCGCGGTCGGTGGCGCGGTACAGCACGATCTTGCCGTCGAAGGGCTCGGCGACGTACCGCTCGGCGATGCGCGCGTCGATGTACGAGGTGCGCTGATGCTCGAGCACGCCCTTGCTCATCCCGAGCCCGGCGTCCTCGACGATGTTCATCATCAGGGCGACCTGCGCGTCCTCGTCGAGCTCCACCAGCGCTTCGATGTCGATGTCGATCGGGATGTCGTAGGTCTCCGACATGTACGCGAAGAAGCGCTCGAAGCGGTCCTTCAGGAGGTCGCGCTCGGTCACGCCCGGCGTCGGCTTCGGGATCGTGGTGTCGATCATCGCGACGAGGTCGATCTCCTCACCCGCGGCCTTCAGCTGCTGGGCGACCTCGTAGGCGAGCACGCCACCGAGCGACCAGCCGGCGAGCCGGTACGGGCCGTGCGGGGCGATGTCGCGGATCATCGCGATGTAGTGGGCAGCCTTCTCCTCGATGTGGCGCAGGCCCTCGAGGCGTTCGAAGCCGTAGACGGCCTGGTCCCGGTCGAGGAGCTCCACGAGGTTCTGGTAGACGGAGGTCGGGCCGCCGGCCGGATGGAACAGGAAGAGCGGCGGGTTCTCGCCGCCACCGGCCTGCAGCACGCGGACGGGGTTGCCGTTGTTGCCCTCGACCTGGTCGCGGAGCAGGTCGGCCTGCTTCTCGATCGAGCGGTGCGCGAACACCTCGGCGCTGTCGAGCTCGTCCCCGAGACGCTCCCGCATCTTGGTGATGATCGACTCGACCGCCGCGGTGTCGCCACCGAGTTCGTCGAAGTCGGCCGTGGCGCTGAGCGGGCCCTCTTCGAGGACCTCCTCCCAGATGGCGGCGATCCAGCGCTCGGTCGCGTCGCGGGGCTCGATGTAGCGCTGGGAGCGCGGGACGAGCGAGACGCGTCGCGGCGCAGCATCGGCGAGGCCGAGCTCGCGGGCGATGCCCTCCTCCAGGTCGGCGAGGCAGCCGCCCTGGAGCAGTAGCTTCGTCGGGATCTCGATGCCGAGGTCCTGCTCGACGGTGCCCTTGGCGCGAACGGCCATGAGCGAGTCGAAGCCGAGCTCGGTGAGCGGGGCATCGACGTCGAGCTCGTCAGGGTCATGAGCCATGACGGCTGCCACGCGCTCGAGCAGGCGGCGGGCCAGCAGGGCGCGGGCGCCCGCGGGATCGCTGGTGCGCAGCGCCTCGATGAGCGTGCGACCCTCGCCAAAGGCGTCGGCGGGCTCGGCCTTGGCGGCCTCCTCCGGGATCTCCTCGACGGCGACCGTGCGCAGCATGATCCCCGAGAGCTCGAGGATCGTCGTGCCGTCGTCGCCGACGAGCACGAGGCCACCGGACGGGGTGCCGTCCTCGGCGGTGGAGGTCGCCGCGGTGACGGTGCCTCCGCGCTGGGGATCGCCCGGGAGCGCCAGCGACCCGACGCCGCTCACGAAGAACGGGCGGTCCGCGGAGCCATCCGGGGAGCCGGCGGCGCCGACGGCCTGCAGGCAGGCGTCGATCAGCGCGGGATGCACGCGGTAGTGACGGTCGGCGAGCGCGGCGAGCGGCACGGCCACGCGAGCCGTCACGGTGCCGTCCTCGTGCCGCCGCGGGTCGGCGAGACCGCCGAACGCGGGACCATGCTTGAGGCCCGACTCGGCCGCGAGCGCGGCGACGTCGAACGGCGTGCCCGAGGCGTGCTCGGCAGAGCGGTCGGCCGGAACGCCCTGGGCGACCTCGGCCGGGGCGCGACGCAGATCGGCCGTGGCACGGCGCACCATCGGCGCACCGACCTCAGCCGCGCGCGAGAACACGTCGACCCGCGCCGACGTGTCGTCGATCAGCGTGAGCGACGTCGTGATCTCGGTGCGCTCGCTCAGGATGAGCAGCTCGTCGAGGGACAGGTCGGTCAGCGTAACCGGATCGATCGCGTCGGTGAAGGCATGTGCCGCCGCCGCGAGCGCGATCTCGGCGAACGCCGCGGCCGAGACGACCGGCGCGCCGTGCACGCGATGGTCGCGGAGCCACGGCAGCGACGCCGTGCCGACGTCGGCCTTCCAGAGGTGGCGGTCGCCCTCCGGCAGCTCGACGTGCACGCCGAGCAACGGGTGCCCGAGCGTGGTGCCGAGCGCGGCGCTGGGCTTGTCGTCGAGCCAGAAGCGGCGGTGCTGCCAGAACGGCAGGGCCACCTTGCGGGCACGCAGGACGACCTGGTCGAGATCCTCGACGAGGTGCCAGGCGTGCAGCGCGGCGAGGCTCGTACGGAACGAGACCCCGTCGTCGCCGTCGCGGCGGAGCGTCGGGATCACGACGCGGTTCTCGACGCCCGCGGCCTTGAGGGTCTGGCGCGCGGTGATCTCGCCCACGGGGTGCGGCGAGACCTCCAGGAAGGCGTTGAAGCCGTCAGCCGCTGCAGCCGTGATCGCCTGCATGTACTCGACCGGGTTGCGCATGTTGCGCTGCCAGTACGCGATGTCGAAGGTGTGCTGCGCGGTGGGCGTTCCACTCGACGACGAGTAGAACGGCACCGTCGGCTCGAGCGGCGTGATGCCCTCGAGCAGCCCTGCGAACTCCTCCAGCACGCGGTCGACCTGGGACGAATGCCCAGCGCCGCCGACCGGCAGGACCCAGGCGTTGCGACCAAGTCCCTTCACGTACTCGGCGGCCGCGTTCAGCGGCTCCTTGGGCCCGGCGATCGTGATCGCCTTCGGCGAGCCGTACACGGCGATGGTGACGCCGGGGAACTGGTCGGCGACGGCCTCGAACTCCTCGGGCGAGGCCTGGAGCACGGCCATGCCGCCGACGCCCCTGAGGTTCTCGCGCTCCATCACGATCGAGCGATGGGTGATCACCCGGACGCCATCGGCCGGCGACAGCGCGCCGGCGACGACGGCCGCGGCGATCTCGCCCATCGAGTGGCCGATCACGGCAGCCGGCTCGACGCCGTGGGCACGCCAGAGCGCGGCGAGCGCCACCTGCATGCCGTAGAGCGCGATCTGGGCCTTCGTGCTGTCGCGAAGATCCTGGTCGACGGTGATCGCTTCGCGAAGCGAGAAGCCCGCCTCGGCGACGAACAGCGATTCGAGTTCGTCGATCGCCGCGGCGAAGGCCGGCTCCTCCTCGAGGAGCTTGCGGCCCATCCCGTTCCAGGTCGAGCCGTAGCCGGAGAAGATCCAGACGACCCCCTGGTCGCCGCGCTGCTTGGCCATCGCGGAGTCGGGAGCCACGACGTTCGGGGCGTCGAGCCCTTCACCGAGCGACTTCAGGGCGAGCACGAGCGCGTCACGGCCTCGAGCCGTGACGCTGCCGCGGACCCGTCCGGGGACGCGGGTGCGAGCCAGGGTGTGGGCGACGTCGCGCAGGGCGACGTTGCGACCGGCCGGCGTCTCGAGCCACGGGGCGAGCGCCGCCGCGGCCGCGCGGACGCGACCTTCCTGGGCCGCCGAGAAGAGGAACGTGGTGACCTGCTCGTCCTCGCCGGCCATCGGGCCCGCGAGACGGCGGTTGCGGTCGCCCGACTCCTCGAGGATCACGTGCGCGTTCGTGCCGCCGAACCCGAAGGCGGAGACACCGGCGCGGGCGAGGCCGCCGTAACGGGGCCAGTCGGTCGCCTCGGTGACGACCGAGATGTGGTCCTGCTCCCACTTGATGTGCGGGTTCGGACCGGCGTAGTTGATGCTCGGCGGGATCTGCCCGTGGTAGAGCGAGAGGACGAGCTTGATGAAGCCGACGACGCCGGCCGCGGCCTCGAGGTGACCGAAGTTGCTCTTGGCGGAGCCGAGCAGCAGGGGCTTGTCGGCGCCGCGCTCCTCGCCACCGAGGACCGTGCCCAGGGCGCCGGCCTCGATCGGGTCGCCGAGGAGCGTGCCGGTGCCGTGCGCCTCGATGTAGTCGACCGTGTGCGGGTCGATCCCCACGCGCTCGTAGGCGTTCTCGAGCAGCGCGGACTGCGCGAGCGGGTTCGGGGCCGTGATGCCGTTGGAGCGGCCGTCCTGGTTGACGGCCGATCCGCGGATCACGGAGAGGATGTGGTTGCCGTCGCGGCGGGCGTCGGAGAGACGCTTGAGGATCACGACGCCGCAGCCCTCTGCGCGCACCATGCCGTCGGCGTCCTCGGAGAACGCCTTGATGCGGCCGTCCGGTGCGAGCGCACCGGCCTGCGCGAAGGTGAACGAGATCGCAGGCGCGAGCACGAGGTTCACGCCGCCGACGATGGCGGTCGTGATCTCGCCGGAGGCGATGCTCTTGGAGGCCTGGTGCATCGCGACGAGCGACGAGGAGCAGGCCGTGTCGACCGTCATCGACGGGCCGCGGAGATCGAGCAGGTAGGAGAGGCGGTTCGAGGCGATCGACAGGGCCGAGCCCGTGCTCACGTACGCGTCGACGTTCTCGAGGTGCTTCGTCGTGAGGTGGCTGTACTCGTTGCCGGACATGCCGATGTACACGCCCGTCGAGGTGCCGCGGAGCGAGGCGGGCGCGATGCCCGCGTCTTCCAGCGCCTCCCAGGAGACCTCCAGCAGCATGCGCTGCTGCGGATCCATCAGCTCGGCCTCGCGGGGCGAGATGCCGAAGAACTCGGCGTCGAAGCCGGAGATCTCGTCGAGGAAGCCGCCCCAGCGGTTGAGGCCCTGCAGCACGGCGGCCGCGTTGGCACCCGGCGGGGTGAACTGCTCCCAGCGGTCCTCAGGGACCTTGCGGATCGCGTCGCCGCCCTCGAGGAGGAACTCCCAGAGCTGGCGGGGCCCGTGGACGCCGCCGGGCAGGCGGCAGCCGACACCGACGACCGCGATGGCGTCGTCGTCGGCGAAGTCGCCGTTCTTCACCGCGGCGCCGATGGCGCCCTCGATCTTGACGCCCGTGAGGGGCTGCTGCGCCTTCGGCGGATCCTCGTCGAAGATCAGCTTGCGGACGAGGAGCGAGATCGTGGGGGTCTCGAAGATCATCGTCGCGTCGAGATCGCGATCGAGATGGTCCTCGAGCTCGCCGACCAGGCCGACGCCGTCGCGCGACGACAGCCCGAGTTCGGTCAGCGGTCGATCGGGGTCGACTTCGTGGGGCTCGAGTTCGAGCAGCTCGCCAACGGCTTCACGAAGCCATTCAACGAGTGCCTTCTCCTCGGCGATGCGGGGGTCGGTCATGGTTGATTACCGCTATCGGCCTAGGCCCCGGAGGCCTTGACGGTCTGCAGGGTGCCTTCCAGGTACGAGGCCCTGGTGGCCTTGCGTGCGATCTTGCCGCTGGAGGTGCGGTGGATCGAATCCGGCTCGACGAGCACGAAGTCGTGGAGCGCGACGGAGTGCTGCTCCGAGACGGACTTGGAGGCCGCACGAGCGATCTCGTCGAGCTGATCGCCGACCTCGCCGGAGTGGCGGTAGCGCTCGGCGACGACGACCATCGCCTCGCCGGACTCGGTCGGGACGGAGAACGAGGCCAGGCGGCGCTGCGCGATCGCGTCGTGCGCCTCCTCGACCGTGAACTCGATGTCGTGCGGGTAGATGTTGCGACCGTCGACGATGATCAGGTCCTTGATGCGGCCCGTCACGAAGATCTTGCCGTCCAGGATCACGCCGAGGTCCTCGGTGCGCAGCCAGCCCTCCTTCGGGAGGTCGCCCTCGTTCTCGAGGGTCGCGCCGAAGAGCGCCTCGGTCTCGGCCGGCTTCTTCCAGTAGCCCTGGCCGATGTTCACGCCGTTGGCCCAGATCTCGCCGACCTTGCCCTCGCCGAGGTTCTCGCGGGTGTCCGGGTCGGCGATGACCGCGTACTGCTCGACGGCCTCGCCGGAGGCGACGAGGGGGACGCTGCGGCCGCCCTCGCTGATCTCCGTGGTGACGATGCCCTGCTGGAGGGCCATCGCGTCGACCTCGACGATCGTGGGCTCCTCACCGACCGGGGTGACCGAGATGAGGACGGTCGCCTCGGCCAGGCCGTAGGTGGGGCGGAGCGTCTCGCGGCGCACGCCGTTGGGGCCGAACGCCTCGAGGAAGTTGTCGAGCGTCGATGGCAGGATCGGCTCGGCGCCGTTGGCCCAGGACTCCGTCCCGGAGAAGTCGAGGCCCTCGCGGTCGGCCTCCTTCACGCGCTTGACGACGTAGTCGTAGGCGAAGTTCGGGGCCGAGGTGATCGCGTGCGGCTTGCCGGAGACGGCCTGCAGCCAGCGGAGCGGCTTGAGGATGAAGGCGACGGGGTCGAGCAGGATCGACTGCGCGCCACCGAGCACCGGACCACCGATGCCTAGCAGGAGGCCCATGTCGTGGAAGAGCGGCAGCCACGAGATGCAGGTGGCCTGCTGGAAGTGGAGCCCGTGGCCGCGGATGAGCTGCAGCAGGTTCTTCGTGAGGTTGCGGTGCGTGAGCACCACGCCGGCCGGCGTGCGCGTGGAGCCGGACGTGTACTGAAGGTAGGCGACCTCGTCGAGCCCCAGGCCCTCGGGCCACACGTAGGAGGCGGCGAGCTCCTCGTGGCCGGTCTGGTACTCGTCGACGGCGATGATCTGGTCGTCGGCGGGACCGCCGTGCTCGGCGCAGAAGGCCTTCACGAGCTCGAGCTTGTCGGACGTGGTGAGGATCACCGTCGGAGCGGCGTCGGCGACGACGGCCTGCAGGCGGTCGCCCTGGCCGGGCATGTCGGGCGCGTAGAGCGGGACGTTGATCGTGTTGGTGCGCAGGGCGCCGACCCAGGCGGCGTAGTAGCCCGTGCCCTGAGGAGTGAGGATCGCGACGCGGTCGCCCGGCTGCGTGATCTGCATGATCTTCGCGGCGAGGGCGCGGGTCCACACGTCCAACTCGCCGTACGAGACCTTGATCTCATCCCCCTTGCGGTTGGTCGCGTAGTCGATGTACGTGACGGCGTTCGCCTCGGGCTGGACCTTCGCCCAGTGCTCG
Organism: Solirubrobacteraceae bacterium; assembly: GCA_030655275.1. Classification (GTDB taxonomy): domain Bacteria; phylum Actinomycetota; class Thermoleophilia; order Solirubrobacterales; family Solirubrobacteraceae; genus JAGIBJ01. The sequence continues at coordinate 6,427 of JAURVW010000760.1, read as the reverse complement.
AAGTACTCGGCGAGGAGGGCGTCGTCGGTCCCGGCGAGCAGGTCCTCGACGGAGGCACGGGTGAGGCTGGAATGGGTGGTGTTCATGCGGCCTCCGGGCGAGGAGCGGAGCTCAGAAGATGGAGTTGGGGAGAGACCCACGTAGGGGCGAAGTCGATCGCTGGGGCGATCGCGTCATCGGTGGTGCGGCAGGGGGGCCGCTCCGTGACAGAACCTCGCACGTGGGGCTCCTCTTGGGGGATGGTCGTTGGACGCCTGGGTGACGAGGCGCCTGCGAGACATGGGACACACAGGATTATACGAGGTGAGAAATCTAGAAACAAGCTGTGGTACCCGGCGCCAGGCAGGAACTCCGGTTGCGACGCGCAAACCGCTGCGTTTGCTGGGAATCTCGGTTACCGACGACCAGCCGGGAAATTGAGACGGGCGCGCTCCGAACGCGGCCCCACCTCACAAAGACTGGCGGTATTCGATTTTGCCCGTTGTCGGATCCGGCCGACTCAACGGTAGGCGATCGCGCTCAGCGGTGTCCAGTTCGGCGTGGACTGGTTCCACGTACAACCTTCCGGATCCCGGCGCGACGAGGCGCGCCGGGGGTGATCGCGGAGGTGAGTTCGCTGAACCGGGTTCAACCGGTCCCGGAATCAGGCGGCGGCCGGCGCGCCGAACAGCGCGAACGTCCAGATGCTCGAGCTGGCGGCCGAGGCTGGCTTGCCGGACTCGATCAGGCCGTTGCTCGTGATGAGCCCGCCCTTGGCGGCGCCGCTCTTGACGGTGAGCGCGCAGGCCTGGGCGCGGTAGGCGGTGCCGGCCGCCGTCGGCAGGTTCTTGCAGTCGCCGCTCGCGCGGACCGAGAACGGACCGAGCGCCGTCTTGAGGTCGGCGATGGCGAAGGCGCGGTAGCCGATCTTGTTCGAGTAGGCGTAACAAACGGTCATCTTCGCCACGGCGGCACCCGCGGCGTCCGGCACGCGGCCGGAGTTCGGATCGGGCTGTGCGACGGCGAGGTTCGTGGTGCGGATCGCGAGCGGCGTGGCGGCGAGGCCAGCGCGGCGGCACTCCTCCGACTCACCGGTGGTGACGACCTCGTCGCGCGTCCGCGTGACGAAGAAGTCCAGGCCGGGCGTCTCGGGCTTGATGTCCGGCGGGATCGTGCCGCTGCCGCCGCCGGTGTTGGTGGCGGAGCCGATCACGTTGGCGGTCCAGACGGACCCGGTCGGAGCGGAGTCACTGCGGTTGATCGTGTTCACGAGCGAGTTGCTGGTGATGAGGCCGCCGGCGATGCCCTTGGTCGCGTCCTTCTTGATCTGCAGGGCGCAGTTGAGGACGATCGGAAGGTTGTTCACCATGACCGGCGCGATGGCGCAGTTGCCGTCGCCCTCGACCAGGCCCGGGCCGGGCAGGGAGCTGTAGGCGTAGGCGTCGACGGTGATCCCACTGAGGCTCACGTTGGGCACGCCGCAGATGAACCCGGGGCCGAGGAGGCTCTTCGTCTGGTTCTCGATGCGGCCGGTGGCCGCGTTGGACTCGTAGGCGAAGAGCAGCGCGTTGAGGCGCGTGACGGTCGTGAGACCGCGCAGGCCGAAGAACTTGTCGCAGCGCGAGTTCTGGTCCTTCGTGGGCTTCTCGCCCGTGTCGCGGGTGCGGAACACGTAGTAGGCGCCGGCATCGGCCGGGGCGAGTGCAGCCTGCTGCGCGACGGGCGCGGCGGCCGAGGCATCAGCGGCGACCCCGCCGGCCAGCGCGATCACGAGCGACAGGACGATGGCTGAGAACGCCCTCTGTGGGCGATGCAGTGCTTGGGACATGGTTCCTCGGACGGGCTCGGGCGGGACTGGGCCGCGTCTGGATGTGACGCGGCTCACCGATATCCCCTGAGCGTGACCGGATTTGCGCCCGCGGTCAAGTCCCGACCGCCCGGACCCGGCTCGCGCGGGACTACGATCGAGCCGTGGCCAGCCCCGCGACCGCACGACCACGGGCGAGCCGGCCCACCGCCTCCCACGTGTTGGAAATTGGTTGCGGTCGCCTCCAGGGCGCTCCGTGGCGCGACGGTGCCGTGCATGCGTGGCGGGGCGTTCCCTACGCCTCCCCGCCCGTCGGGGCGCGGCGATTCGCCGCTCCCGTTCCGCACCCTGGCTGGGCCGGCGTGCGCGACGCGACCGCGGGCGGGAGCAGCGCACCGCAGCCGGTTCCGATGCGACCGGGACCGCTGTCGACCTGGCTGAGCGCCCGACGCTCGCGCAGCGAGGACTGCCTCTTCCTCGACGTGTGGGCTCCCGTGGAACCCGCTTCACCGCGACCGGTGGTCGTCTGGATCCACGGCGGTTCGTTCACGACCGGAGCGGGGAGCGAGATCGACGCCAGCCGCCTGGCCGACGAGGGCGACGTGGTCGTGGTGACCGTGAACTATCGCCTCGGGGGCCTCGGGTTCGTCGACGTGGGCGATGCCGTCGGCGGCGACGAGCGGATCGTTTCGAATCCCGGCCTGCGTGACCAGCTCGCGGCGCTGGAGTGGGTCCGCGATCACATCGGTGCCTTCGGTGGCGACCCGGCGCGGGTGACGATCGCGGGTGAGTCGGCGGGCAGCGCGAGCGTGACCCTGCTCGCGACGAGTCCTCGTGCGCGTGGACTCTTCCGCGGCGTGATCGCGCAGAGCGGCGCGCTGACCCTGGCCATCGACCGCGACGACGCCGCCCGCAACGCCCGCGTGGTGCTCGACGAACTCGGCGTGAGCCGGGAGCGCATCGACGAACTGTGGCGACGGCCCGCCAGCGCGATCGTGGCGGCGACCGCGCGGGCCCAGCGGCGGCGGACCGGTGCCCTGGTCACGCGGCCCTGGTGGGACGACGACCTGCTGCCCGCCTCGCTGGCCGACGGATATGCGTCGTTCGCCCCCGTCCCGCTGCTGATCGGAAGCAACGCCGATGAGCACCGCACCTTCACGCGCCTCCGCAAGGACGTCATGCCTCTGACCCGTGAGGCGCTGGGGACGGTCCTCGTCGAGTCGCTCGGCGTCGACCATGCCGGGCGGGTGCTGGCCGAATACCCCGAGGGTGCGGACGGTCTGAACGACCTCGGCAGCGACCTCGTGTTCGGGATGCCCTCGGTCCACCTCGCCGAACGACAGGCAGCGCATACCTCCAGCTACCTGTACCGACTCGACTTCGCCTCGCGCCTGCGCGCACTGGGTTCGTTCCACGCGATCGAGCTGACGCAGCTGTTTCCGTCCGACCCGCGGGTCGACCGCCTCCTCTTCGGGCGTCCCTCGGCGGAGCGGGACGCCTTTGGGGCCGACCTGCGGGCGCGGTGGCTGCAGTTCGTGCGCGAGGGGCAACCGGGCGACGACTGGCCCGTCTATGACCCCGGTGGCGACCGGCTGATCCGCCGGTGGAACCTCTCGTCGGCGACCGAATCCGACCCGTGGTCGGCGCGTCGTCGGGCCTGGGCCGGTCGCGACGTGACGATCCACTAGGCGTCGTCGAGGGCGCGGTCGACGGGCCGGCGTGCGTGGTGCTCTCTGCCGCGCGGAAACGGTGGCGGGAATGCTTCCGGAGGCACGCGTGCGCAGTCGCGCCAGCATTCTGTGTCGTGCGCACGCAACGCTAAACGGACCGGGGACCGGAACTAGCGTTCCGCCCATGCCTACTGCGTTGCTGTCACGTCCAGCGGCCCTGCGGGAGGAGCTGCGGCTCTCCCTCCCCCACCGCCCGTTCTCCATCCGGTTCTGGGACGGCTCGGAACTGCCGGGCACCGAACCCGGGCCGACGCTGACGGCGAAGTCGCCGCGGTCGGTCGCCTACCTGCTGGGCGCGCCCGGGGAGCTGGGCCTGGGCCGGGCATACGTGACCGGCGAGCTCGAGGTCGACGACCTCGATGCCCTCACCGATCTCGTCGGCGTGTGGAAGCCGCCCGCGCTCGACGCACGGGAGCGGGCGCGACTGGCGATCGCCGCCGCCCGCGCCGCCGGCCTGCAGCTGCCGCCGCATCCGCCGGAGAGCGAGATCCGCCCCCAGGGCGTGCTGCACGGGTTGCGCCGCGACTCGCGCGCAATCCAGCACCACTACGACGTCTCGAACGAGTTCTACGCGCAGCTGCTCGACGATTCCATGACGTACTCGTGCGCATACTTCGAGCACGAGGGCGAGACGCTCGAGCAGGCGCAGTTCAACAAGCGCGAGATGATCTGCCGCAAGCTCGGACTGGAGCCGGGCCAGCGCGTGCTCGATGTCGGCTGCGGATGGGGGGCGTTCGTCGTGCACGCCGCCAAGGAGCACGGGGTGCGGGCCGTCGGCATCACGCTGTCGCCGGAGCAGGCGAAGGGTGCCCGTGAGCGGGCGATCGCCGAGGGCGTCGGCGACCTCGTCGAGATCCGGGTGATGGACTACCGCGAGCTCAGCGACGAGCCGTACGACGCGATCGCGTCGATCGGGATGGTCGAGCACGTCGGCGAGGAGCGGATCGACCTCTATGCCGATCAGCTCGCCAAGATGCTGAAGCCCGGCGGCCGACTGCTCAACCACGGCATCGCCCGTCGCCGTCACCCCGGGTCGGCTCCCGGGCCATTCTCGGAGCGGTACGTGTTTCCGGATGCCGTGCCGCTCCACCTCTCGCAGGTGACGCTGTCGATGGAGAAGGCCGACCTGTCGGTGCTGCACGTCGAAGGATTCCCGGAGCAGTACGTGCGCACCCTGACGCAGTGGATCGAGAATCTCGACGCCGACCTGCCGAATGCGATCCGGATCGCCGGTGAGGAGCGTGTGCGCGTGTGGCGGCTCTATCTGCGGGCGGCCCGGAACGGGTTCACGTCGGGCTTCTCGTCAATCTTCCAGGTGCTCGCCGTGAAGCCCGAGGTCGACGGCACGTACGCCGACCCGGAGGTGTGGACGAAGCAGGTGACGCGCTTCTGAGGAGCGCGATGACGGAGGGCGCGCTCGGGGGAGCACGGCCGCCGCGGATGGGCGGCGTCGCCAGGCCTGGCGACGCCGTCCCCTCCGGCTGAGAGCATCCGAGGGGAATGGCCGACGACGACACTCCACTCACCGGGTCCGAACGCGACCAGCTCCGCCAGGCCGTCCGGGACAGCCCCGACGAGTTCCTCATGTCGCTGCTCGGGATGGCCCGGCAGCGCCTGCGCGAGCATGTCGGACTGCTCGTGAACGGCATGATCGTGATCGGCGAGCTCAACGAGCCCGAGGCGCTGGCGGCGCTGCTGAGGGTGCGTCGCGGCGCGCAGATCGAGCGGGCCGAACGTCCTGAGGGGCTCTCGGACGACGAGTGGGAGGTGATGGCCCAGGACTGGATCTCCGAGCCGACGCGCATGGTCGAGGACCAGCGCGTGCGCGAAGAGGCGCTCGAGGAGGCGATGGAGCCCTACGGGTCCGACAGCCTGCCCCGCTCGCGTGAGCTGCCCGGCGAGCTCGAACGCCAGCTCGAATCGATGCGCACCTACTCCCACATCACCCTCACCGACGCGACGATCACCGCCCCGGGCGTTCCGGCGACGACCTCCGTGCCCGTGATGCGGATCGCCGTCCGGCAGGTGTCCGGCTGGTGGCTCGCGCCGCTCAACGAGGACGGGTCGAGCTCGATCAACCTCTGGGACGGCGAGCCCCGCATCTTCAACGAGGACTAGCTTCGCTGGGCTGCCTGGCCTGAATCAGGGTGACGCGCCGACTCGCGGTGGACCCTTCGCGGACCTCGGCCTCGGTTCGGGCATTGCTGGCCATTGCTTGGAGGATTCAGAGGCCTACACGGTCCGCTGCGGGTCCCCCGCGATCCGGCGCTCGCTGGTTTTTGCCACGCGCTTGGGGGTCTTCTCACGGGCGAGGCGGGCCCTGCGGGGTCGCTCGCTGGGCGGGTCCGCGGGCCAGGCGGGGTTTGCGGGGTTCGTTCTAGGGGTCTGCGGCGAGGCGGGGTTTGCGGGGCTCGTTCTCGGGGTCCACAGGCGAGGCGGGGTTTGCGGGGTTCGTTTGCTCGCGGGGTTACACGGGCGAGCGGGGTTTGCCAGGGCAGCGGGTTCAGGGTTCGGTGATCACGGTGTCGTCGTTGGAGTAGGCGGGCGCGCAGCAGCACAGGAGTTGGAGGTCGGCGTCGGCGGACGCCCAGAGCTTGTGCTCGACTCCCGGCGGGATGACGACCGTGTCGCCGGCGCGGACCTCGGCCTCCTCGTCGCCCAGTCGCATCCGCCCGCGGCCGGACGTGAAGAAGTAGATCTCTTCGCTCACGCGGTGGAAGTGCTGGTCGGTCGCGCCGCCAGCGGGCACGGTGGCCTCGGCGAGGGACTGGTTCTGGGTCGCGAGCGAGACGCGGCCGGCGACCTCCCGGATCGTCGACCCGTCCTTCGTGACGAACGGTTCAGCTTGGTCGAGGCGCCCGATATCCATGACCGCGACGCTAGCTGGGCGGGCCGAGGATGCCGACGGCGC